>NZ_SSDN01000089.1:0-30698 GCF_004794355.1 Microbacterium sp. K36
GCCCTTCGACAGGCTCAGGGACCCAGCGGCGCGGCTCAGGGACCCAGGGGCGAGACTCAGGGACCCACGGGGCGGACGGAGCTCGTGATCGAGGAGGGGAACTTCCCCACCGACCGGTTCCTCGCCGAGGGCGTGGCGGCGGAGATGGGAGCCACGCTGCGCTGGATCACTCCCGATCCGGTGCACGGCGTCACGATCGACGACGTCGCGGCCGTGGTCTCCGAGCGGACGGCGCTCGTCTCGCTCAGCCACGTCGACTACCGCTCCGGCGCCCTCGCCGACATGCCCGGCATCACGGCCGTCGTCCACGAGGCCGGGGCGCTGATGATGTGGGACCTCTGCCACTCGGCGGGCGTCGTGCCGATGAAGCTCGACGACTGGGGCGTCGACATGGCCGTCGGCTGCACCTACAAGTACCTCAACGGCGGCCCGGGATCGCCCGCGTTCGCCTACCTTCGCCACGACCTGCAGGGCCTGCTGCGGCAGCCGATCCAGGGCTGGTGGAGCGCGGCCGACATCTTCGCCATGGGCCCGGAGTACGTCCCCGCCGACGGCATCCGTCAGCTCCTCAGCGGCACGCCGCCGGTGACCTCGATGCTCGCGATGCAGGGGATGATCGACCTCATCGAGCAGTCGGGGATCGACGGCGTGCGCGCGAAGTCGGAGTCGCTCACCGCACTCGCTGTGCGGGCGTACGACGAGCTGCTCGCGCCGCTGGACGTCCGCCTGCTCAGCCCCCGAGACCCGGCGCGACGCGGCGGACACATCACGATCGGCCACCCCGACTTCCGGGAGGTCACCCGACGACTCTGGGCCGACGGCGTCATCCCCGACTTCCGCTTCCCGGACGGGATCCGGCTCGGCCTGTCGCCGCTGAGCACCTCGCACGCTGAGACCGTCGCCGGGGTGCTCGCGGTCAGGGATGCGCTGGAGTCCGGTGTCTCCTGACCCCGCGGCGCCGGTCGTGCTCGATGACATCGACGCCCGCCCCGGCAGCACCGCCTCGCTCCTGCGCACTCTGATCGGCCTGTATCTGCGCCCGCTCGGAGGCTGGATCTCCGCCGCCGACCTCGTGGCGCTGGCCGCCGACCTCGGCATCCCCGCCGCTCCCGCCCGGACGGGCATCGCCCGTCTCAAGCAGAAGGGCCTGCTCCTGCCGGAGCGCCGCGACGCGATCGGCTACCGCCTGAGCCCGGCGGCGATGCCGATGCTGGAGCGCGGCGACCGCCGGATCTTCCGGATGCAGGAGATGACCGACGACGATCCGTGGTGCCTCGTGTCGTTCTCGATCCCGGAGAGCGCGCGCAGCGTTCGCCATCAACTGCGGCGTCGACTGCACTGGATCGGCGCCGGCGTCGTCTCCCCCGCCCTGTGGATCTGTCCCGGGCACCTCAGGGAGGAGGCGGAGCAGATCCTCGACGAGCTGGATGCCCGCCGCTGGGCGACCCTGTTCGATGCCTCGGCCCCGGCCCCGGCCGGTACCCTGGCCGAGGCCGCCACCACGTGGTGGGACTTGGACGGGCTGCGCGCCGAGCACGAGGCCTTCCAGGCATCTCTCACGGCGATGCCCGCGGAGCCCTTCCCGGCTTACGTGCACCTCATCGACCGGTGGCGGGTGCTGCCCTACACCGATCCGGGACTGCCCCCGGCGATGCTGCCGGCCGACTGGCCGGGCGGACGCAGCTTCGAGGCGTTCGCCCGGCTGTCGGCGGCGTGGGAGGCACCCGCCCTCGCCCACGTGCGCGCCGTGACGGCCTAGTCGGTCCGGGCGACCTCGCGCACGAATCCGGTCACGTGCTCCTGCAGCCGCAGGATGCGCATCTCGCGCGCGAGCTCGCGGTCGTACCCCGGATAGGCCAGCGGCGGGAGCTTGCGCACCGCCGCGTTGCAGCCGAACTCCGCGCACGCGAGCACGCCGACGGTGTCGCCCTTGCGACCGGCGGCGCCGGCGCGTCGGGCCACGTAGAGCTGCACGTCGTTGCGGAGCGTCACGTCCTCGCACCACGAGCACTGGGCGCGGGCGAGCACGCGCTGCTCTGCGCGCTGCAGCACGACGCCCACAGGCTCGTCGTCGATCCACACGACGACATAGGCGCGCCGGGGCAGCTTCGGGTCGATCCAGCCGAGGTAGTCGAGCCGGTCGAAATCGGTCTCGGCGAAGCCGGGCGGCAGAGTGATGTCGGAGACCTCCTTGCGGGAGGCGTTGCAGAAGGAGGCGCGCAGGGCGCGCTCGTCGATGGGACGCATGAGGGAAGAGCTTTCGGTGTGATCGCCGGAACGGCGAGACGGATGGGAGGATCACCCGGACGATGCCGGGGTACGACGCAGCACCGGGGACGGGGTTCCGCCTCCGGCCGGTCCTCAGCCTCTGCCTGCGGCGCTGAACGCGCCTGCAGCTCCGCTCCGCGCCCCGAGGGCGCTCATCGACGACAGCACCCGGCGAGCCTACACCCGTTTGTTTCGTCGCGTGTCGGGAGCGCTGCGGGATCCCGACCTCGTCGACGTACTCTGGCCGGACGCCGATCCGAAGGAGTCCCCGTGTCCACGCCGCTGCACCGCCGTCCGCCCCTCGAGGTGCGTGAGCGTGCGACGTGCATGTGCAGGAACGGCGGCCGCTGCTCCTCGTCGGCCCCCGGCCACGCCCTGCACCTGATCCAGGAGCGCCTCGCGGCGGCGACCCCGGCGCGATGGGCGGATGCGTTCGTGATCGCGGCGGATCCGGTCGCCGGAGACCTCGTCGTCCGCACGCTCGACGGCACCACGCACACGCTGTGGAACGGCTCCGGCGCCGCGCTGGAGGCCGCCATCGGCAGCCCGGTCGCCCTCCACCTCGACTACGCCGTGCTCGCCGTGGGACGCACCCGGTTCAACGTCGCCGTCGTGTGACGACGCCCTGACCCCCTCGGGTCAGGCGCTCGCCATCATCATGTCGCGGACCGCCATGCAGGCGTTCATGCAGGCCTGGCACGCCTGTGCGCAGAGGCGGCAGACGTCGCTGTGATCGGCGTGCTGCATGCACTCGTCCATGCACATCTGGCACATCGCGATGCACGCGTCCAGCATCGCCATCATCGTGGCCGGGGTCATCCCCTGCATGCGGAGCATCGATCGCATCATCGTGTGGCACATGTCCGCGCAGTTCATGCACGCGGGGGCGCAGTCCATCTCCTGGGTCGCGCACACGGTGCAGGCCTGCTCGCACGCGGCACACGCGTCCATACAGGCCTGCAGCACCGACATGTCCATCATCGCCATGTCCGGCATCGACTCCATGTTCTTGGACATGGCCCCCATCATCATCGCGTCCATCGCACACCGCTCCCTTCGTCGAGGACGACGGGCAGGACACCCGCCTGGCGCCAGGCTAACCCCTGTGCGGACGGGAGTCGATGGGGCGGAACGCTGACACGCCCGTCGGTGAATGTCAATCCCGTGGACGGACCGCGACGCCGGTGCGACGCTCGAAGAGCAATCGATCCGTCCAGGAGAGGAGCCTCTTATGAGTGGCGCAGATGACATGAAGAATTCCGCTGAGAAGCTGGGTGGCAAGGTCAAGGAAGGCTTCGGCAAGCTCACCGACAACGAGAAGCTCGAGGCCGAAGGCCAGGCGGATCAGGTGAAGGCCGACGCGAAGCAGGCCGGCGAGAACGTGAAGGACGCCGCGGGCAAGGCCGGCGACAGCGTCAAGGACGCGTTCAACCGCTGATCCCCCACCCGCTGAACCCATGAAGAGGGGGAGGCTCGCCGATGGCGAGCCTCCCCCTCCGCACTCGGGTCAGACCTTGCGGCTGCCGGTGATCGCTCGGATCAGCCAGGCGATCACGGCGATGGCCAGGAGCACCAGACCGACCCACAGCAGGAACTGGAGCGACTGCACCAGTCCTCCGGTGATCGCGAGGATCACGGCGATGACGATGACGATGATCAGGAGGATGTTCATCGGTCTTTCCCTTCTCTGGGGGCGCGGGCGCCCGACTGCGGTGAGACCACGCTAGACCCGAACCACACCCACTCTGGAGGGGGTTGACTTCGGCCCTCCCGATGCGCGAAGGAGCAGAGCAATGCCAGGACGACGCAACAACTCCCTGAAGGATCCGGAGCTCTACGAAGAGCTCCGCGACGACGGGGCTTCGAAGGAGAAGGCCGCCCGCATCTCGAACGCCGCTGCACGAGACGGCCGCAGCTCGGTCGGTCGCCGCGGCGGGAAGCACGGGGACTACGAGGACTGGACCGTTCCCGAGCTGCGGAAGCGCGCGAAGGAGTTGGGTCTCACCGGCTACAGCGGCAAGCGCAAGGCCGAGCTCATCTCCGAACTGCGAAACCACTGACCCGGATGACGCGCTTCGGGATCGAGGAGGAGTTCCTCCTGCTCGATGAGGATTCGCTCGTCCCCGTCGCCCTCAGCGGTGACATCCTGGAGCGCATCGGCGATGACGTCACCGCCGGACGCGTCACCACCGAGTACCTGGCCTCGCAGGTCGAGGCCCTCACCGATCCGGTGCGGACCGGCGCCGAGGCCGTCCAGCAGCTGTCGGCGTTGCGCACGGCCATCGGCACCCAGGCACGCGCCCGGCGCGCGATCGCGGCACCGACCGGCTCGCCGTTCACCACTCTCCGCTCGCCGCGTCTCTCGCCGTCGGCGCACTACGACGACGTCGCGCGGCGGCTGGCGCACCTCACCCGCGAGCACGAGGTGAACGGTCTGCACGTGCACATCGAGGTGCCGGACGAGGAGGAGCGGATCCGCGCCCTGAACCGTCTCCGCGCCTGGCTGCCGCTGCTGCTCGCCCTCAGCACGAACAGCCCGTTCGGCAACGGCCTCGACACGGGCTTCGCGAGCTGGCGGAGCATGCTCATCCGCCGGCTCCCCTCGTCGTGGTGTCCGCCCCGGTTCGCCGACGTCCACGACTACCGGGCGCGCGTGGACCAGCTCCTCGCCCTCGGGACCATCGGCGAGGCGACCTCCCTCTCGTGGGCGGTGCGTCTCTCCGAGCGCTACCCGACGGTCGAGGCGCGCGTCGCGGACACGCAGCTCACCGCGGAGGACGCCGTGCTCTGCGCGCTGCTGACCCGCGGGATCGCCCTCTCGTCCGGGCAGCGGATCGTCGCCGACGAGACGGAGACGATCGACGCGTCGATCTGGATGGCGTCGAGAGCCGGGATGACGGCCCGCATCGTGGATCCGCTCACCGGAGAGGTCTGCCCGGCCTGGTCCGTGGCGGAGCACCTTGTCGACGACATCGGGCCGGTGCTGGACGACCTCGACGATGCGGCCGCCGTGCGGGAAGGCCTCGACCGGATGCGGGCCGACGGGACCGGTGCGGCCCGACAGCGCGCGGCGCACGCACGGGACGGGCTCCCCGGGCTCCGACGGCTACTGCAGGAAGGTACCGGAACACCGGCGGACTGACCGGCCCTCGCGTCCGTCGCCCGGAGTAGGGTCGGCCTGTGTCATCCTTCGCCCCGCTCCAGCGGCTCGTCATCGCGATCGCCGTGCTGGCCTCGTTCGTCACGTTCCTCGACGGGACAGTGGTGAACGTCGCCCTTCCCGCCATCAGCGAGGAGCTCGGCGGCGGGATCACCACGCAGCAGTGGGTCGTCGACGCCTACCTCATCACCCTCAGCGCGCTGATCCTGCTCGCCGGCTCCCTGTCCGACGCCTACGGGCGGGTGCTGGTGATGCGGATCGGGCTCATCGCCTTCGGCATCGCGTCCGTCGCCGTCGCCGCCGCGATCGATCCACTGATGCTCATCGTGGCGCGCGGGGCGCAGGGGGCGGCCGGGGCCCTACTCGTCCCGAGCTCCCTCGCGCTCATCACCGCGACCATGCGGGGCGACGTGCAGGCGAGGGCCATCGGCGTCTGGACGGCCTTCACCACGGCCGCCCAGCTGGTCGGCCCCCTGCTCGGCGGGCTCTTCGTCGACTTCCTGTCCTGGCGCTTCGTCTTCCTCATCAACGTCCTCCCCATCGGGGTAACGCTGGTGCTGCTCGCCCGCCTGCATCTGCCGGAGCACCCGCGGGGCGTCCGCGTGGACTGGTGGAGCGGAGCACTGTGTGCGCTGGGGCTGGGCGCCATCGTCTTCGCCCTCATCGAGCAGCCGAACCTCGGGTGGGCCTCCCCCGCGATCTGGATCCCCGCCGTGGTCGGGGCCGCGCTGTTCGCCGTCTTCCTGTGGCGCCAGGGACGCTCGGCCACGCCGCTCATGCCGCTCTGGCTGTTCCGGGTGCGCGACTTCGGGTGGGGCAACCTCGCCACGCTCTTCGTGTACGCCGCGCTCTCCCTCAACGGCTTCGTCGTCGGCGTCTACCTCCAGCAGGGCGCGGGACTGAGCGCGACGGCGGCCGGGCTCGCGAGCCTGCCGATGACGATCCTCATGATCCTGCTGAGCTCCCGTGCCGGCGGGTGGGCGGGGCGCTGGGGCCCGCGCATCTTCATGACGATCGGACCGCTGATCATGGCCGTCGGCGCACTGATGCTGCTGACCGTGAACGCCGCCTTCGACTACTGGGGGCAGGTGCTCCCGGCCATGATCGTGATGGGACTGGGCCTGTCGCTCACCGTCGCCCCGCTGACGGCCGCGATCCTCGGGGCCATCGACGAGAACCACTCCGGCATCGCCTCCGCCGTGAACAACGCCGTCTCCCGCGTCGCGGGTCTGCTCGTGGTCGCGATGCTGTCGACCATCGTCGGGGGCACGCTCGACCTCGACGGGTTCCACAACGCGGCATGGGTCACGGCGGCGCTCCTCGTGCTCGGCGGCGTGGTGTCGTGGATCGGCATCCGCCGGAACCCCTCGGAGGCGGCGGCCCCGCCCGTCGGCGCCCCCGCGCAGCCGACGCCTCAGCCGCGATGAGCGTCCCGCGTCCGCGGCGCCGTCGAAGGACGACACGCCTCTCCCTGGCGGTGACGGCGTCGGTCGCGGTCGGGGTCCTCGCTCTCGCCGCCTGCACCGCGCCGCCCGCTCCCCCCGCGGAGGGAACGGGGTCGTCCGCCGATGTCACCCTTCCTCCGGCCGGCGCCCTCCCCGACTACCAGCTCGGCGGCGCTTACGATCCGCCCGAGGGGGTGGGCATCGTCGGTCGCGACCGCAGCGCGGAGCCGGCTGCCGGCCTCTACTCCGTCTGCTACGTCAACGGCTTCCAGACCCAGCCGGGCGAGTTCGACGCCTGGCCTGACGACCTTCTCCTGCACGACGGCGACGAGGTGGTCTTCGACCCCGATTGGCCCGACGAGGCCCTCCTGGACACCGGCAGCGCGGGGCAGCGGTCCCGCATCGCCGAGATCGTGGTCCCGTGGATCGAGGGCTGTGCGGATGCGGGCTTCCAGGCGGTCGAGTTCGACAACCTGGATTCCTTCTCGCGCTCACACGGCACCCTGAGCCTGGAAGACAACCTCGCGCTCGCGGAGCTTCTCGTCGACGTGGCGCACGACGTCGGCCTCGCCGCCGGGCAGAAGAACGCGGCCGAGCATGCGGACGCCCTGAAGGAACGCGCGGGCTTCGACTTCGCCGTGACGGAGGAGTGCGCCGCCTACGCGGAGTGCGGCGCGTACTCCGCGGTCTACGGGGCGCACGTGATCGACATCGAGTACACGGATCAGCTCCCCCGGCCGTTCGCGGAGCTGTGCGCCGACCCGGACACCCCGGCATCGACAGTGCTCCGCGATCGCGACCTCGTCACCCCAGACGATGAAGGGTACGTGTTCGCCGGGTGCCCGTGACGGCGCGCGCGCTTGCCTGCCGACCGGCTCGGCGTCAAGTCCCTGGTGGTCTCCGCTCGCGCGGGTCAGGATGCGGGTGTTCGATCCGATGGGAGCCCCTCCTCATGACCGTTTCCACCCTCGACGCCGACACCGCCGTCGCCTTCTCGCCGCGCGGCCCCCTGTCGAGCGCCGTCCTCGGCGTCCTCACGGGTCGCGATGACGACGCCGCCACCCTCCCCGGCCTCGCCGCCGCAGCCGTCGCCGCGAGTGACGACGTGGTCAGGGACGACGACATCCAGCTCGCCCTTTTCGTCCTCTACGCGTCCTCCTACGGCTCGCTTCCGCAGCTCGACGCAGCTCTCGAATGGGACGCCGGTGTGGTCACCGCGCGCCGGATCCTCGAGGATGCCTTCGAGGCCGCACTGCGTGACACCGTGCCGGTGCCCGAGCTTCCCGAGCCCACGGTCGACGCCGTGGGTCGCGCCCTGTTCGCCCTCGCCGCCGCGGACACCGGCCCCAGCCTGTCGCGGCACATCGCCAGGAAGGCCACCCGCGAGCAGGCCGAGGAGTCCCTGATCCTGCGATCGGTGTACACGCTGAGGGAGGCCGATCCGCACTCCTGGGCGATTCCGCGGCTGACCGGCCGCCCCAAGGCCGCCCTCGTCGAGATCCAGTCCGACGAGTACGGCGGCGGCCGCCCCCAGCGGGTGCATGCCGAGCTCTACGCCCGGGCCCTGCGCGCCGCAGGACTCGACGACACGTACGGCGCCTATGTCGACGACGCCCCGGCGATCACGCTGGCCTCGCACAACATGATGAGCCTGTTCGGACTCAACCGCCGGCTCGTCGGCGCGATCGTCGGCCATCTCGCCGCGTACGAGATGACCTCGTCGATCCCCTGCCGGTTCTACGCCGACGGCCTGCACCGGCTGGGGTTCGCCGACGAGGTCGCCGCGTACTTCGAGGAGCATGTGGAGGCCGACGCGGTGCACGAGCAGATCGCCGCCCGTGACCTCGCGGGCAGCCTCGCCGAGGACCGTCCGGAACTGCTGGCGGACATCCTGTTCGGCGCGGCCGCGTGCCTCACGGTCGACGGCTGGGCCGGAGCCCACACCCTGGACGCCTGGACCGAGGGCCGCTCGGCACTGCGGGAGAGGACGACGGCATGAGCGGTCGCGAGGAGCCGGTGACCGTCACCGCGTACCCGGACGGTCCCCTGCTCGTGCGGGGCGAGATCGAGCTGCACGCGAGTGACGGCACGGTCATCGACCCTCGGCGGCGCACGGTGGCGCTGTGCCGCTGCGGTCTCTCCGCGCTCAAGCCGTTCTGCGACGGCACGCACAAGGCGGCCGGGTTCCGCACCGAGGACTGAGCCGAGCTCAGCCCTCCGGCCAGTAGTGGCTGTCGGGGACGGATCGCGCCCCGAAGATCGCCTGCCCGACCCGCACGCACGTCGCCCCCTCCTCGACGGCGATCTCGTAGTCACCGGACATGCCCATCGACAGCGCGCCGTCGCCGATGAGTTCGGGAGTCTCGTCGCGGGCTCTGTCGCGGAGGGTGCGCAGCAGCGCGAAGCACTCCCGCACCCGGGCATCGTCGGGCGTGAGCAGCGCGAGGGTCATCAGACCGCGGACGCGGAGGGCGCCGTACGTCGGCAGGGCCTTCAGGAAGCCCGGGAGCTCCTCGGGCGGCATCCCGAACTTCGAGTCCTCGGCCGAGGTGTTCACCTGCACGTACACGTCGAGGCTGCGCCCCGCGGCCTGCAGACGCCGGTCGAGGGCCTCCGCGACCCGGAGCCGGTCGAGCGCCTGGAACTCGGCGGCGAAGGAGGCGACGTCTCGCGCCTTGTTGGTCTGCAGGTGGCCGATCACGACCCAATCGACGTCCAGGTCGGCCGTCTCCCGGTTCTTGCGCACCGCCTCCTGCACCTTGTTCTCCCCGAGCCGGCGCAGGCCGGCGTCGATGGCCACCCGCACGCGGTCGGTCGGGACCGTCTTGCTCACCGGGAGCAGGTGCACCGCACCCGGATCACGTCCCGCCCGCTCGGCGGCGGCGTCGATGCGCGCACGTACCGCCGCGACGTTGGCCTGGAAGTCGGCGGCGGTGAACGCCGTCGGGTAGCGGTCGGTGCCATCCTCCACGGGCTCGAACTTTGACATAGGTCAAAATCTAACATAGCTTCGGGACAACGTCGCGCGTCCGCCGACGCCCCCTCACGAAGGAGCTCGTCCATGTCCGCACCCGGCCTGTTCTCCGACACTTCGCTGTCGACTCCGCGCCTGCGCACCGAGGTGCCGGGGCCGCGGAGCCGCGCGTTGCACGAGCGCCGGCAACGCGTCGTCCCCCGCGGGGTCGGTAGCGTGCTCCCCGTCTACATCGAGCACGCCGACGGCCCCTGGGTCACCGACGTCGACGGCAACCGCTTCCTCGACCTCGGCAGCGGCATCGGCGTGACGACGATCGGCCACACCAACCTCGCCGCCGTCACCGCCGCGGCGGAGCAGCTCGATCGGGTCACGCACACGCTCTTCACCGTCACCCCCTACGAGGGGTACGTGCGCCTCGCCGAGCTGCTCGCGGAGAAGGTCCCCGGCACCCACGAAACCCGCACGGCCTTCGCGAACTCCGGCGCGGAAGCCGTCGAGAACGCGGTGAAGATCGCCCGACGGCACACCGGGCGTCGCGTCGTCGCCGCCCTGGACCACGCCTTCCATGGGCGCACCAACCTCGCGCTCGCGATGAACCACAAGGCGGCGCCGTACGGGACCGGGTTCGGCCCGTTCGCCCCCGATATCCATCGCGTCCCGAACTCCTACCCCTATCGGGACGGCCTCGACGGTACCGAGGCCGCGGCGCGCACGATCGCCCATCTCGAACAGCGCATCGGCGTCCACGACCTCGCCGCCGTCATCGCCGAGCCCATCCAGGGCGAGGGCGGCTTCGTCGTCCCTGCCGCGGGCTACCTGCCCACCCTGCAGGAGTGGTGCACCCGGAACGGCGTGGTGTTCATCGCCGATGAGATCCAGACGGGCCTCGGGCGCACCGGGACATGGTTCGCGAGCACGCATTTCGACCTCGTGCCGGACCTCGTGCTCACGGCGAAGGGCATCGCCGGTGGGCTGCCCCTGGCGGGAGTGACCGGCCGCGCCGCGATCATGGACGCGCCCGACCCTGGCGGTCTCGGCGGCACGTTCGGTGGCAACCCGGTCTCGATCGCCGCCGCCCTCGCGGTGTTCGACGAGCTCGAGCACGGGACCTTCTTCGCTGACGCCCGTCGGATCGGCGCCCACCTGTCCGCGCGGCTCGAGGGGCTGCGCGCCCGCCACGCCGTCATCGGCGACGTCCGCGGGGTCGGTGCCATGCAGGCTTTCGAGCTGAGCACCCCCGGCACGACACGACCGCTGGCCGGGGCCGCCTCCATGGTCGCGGAGTTCGCCGCCCAGCGCGGCATCCTGCTGCTCACCGCGGGCAGCGACGGCAACGTGATCCGCTTCCTGCCGACCCTCACGACGACGGACGAGCAGCTCGACGTCGCGGTGGACGTCATCGACGAGGCCCTCAGCGCGCTCCGCTGAGCACTTGCAGGCACAGCGCCTCGCCGCTCCAGCGCACGCGCGCGAGGTCGTGCACGATCAGGTCGGGGTGCGCTGACGCAGAGGCTGCGCCCACCCCGACCACGAACCCGGCGCCGGCCGCCCGCGCCGCACGGATCCCCGGAGCCGAGTCCTCGAAGACCACGCAGTCCCCCGGATCCGGCCCGAGCAGACGCGCGGCGCGGAGATAAGGGTCGGGCGCGGGCTTGCCGCGGTCCACGTCTTCGGCGGCGACGAGCAGGGCGGGTGCCGGGATGCCCGCTCCGCGCATCCGCGCGGTCGCGACGGCCCTGTTGCTGCTCGTCGCGACGGCCCACAGGTCACGCGGCAGCGCGGCGAGCAGAGCGGCCGCCCCGGGGATCCCCACCGTCGCCGACGCGACGCTGAGCTCCCGCGTGAGGAGGTCAGCCGTCGCCTCGTCTACCCGCTCCGGCTCCACGAGCGTCGCGACCACCTCACTCGGTCGCATGCCGTGCGGGGCGTCTCGGAGGAAGTCGAATCCCGGGGCATACCGACGGGCCCAGGCACCCCACGCGATCGCCGCCGAGGGGACGGAATCCACCAGCACGCCGTCGCAGTCGAACAGCACCCCGGCGGCCCGCACGATCACCTCGGCACCCTGGACCTCGTGTGCTATTTTTGGCATAGGTCAAATCTATCCGAGGAGAGTGCATGTCTGCGTCCCGCACGCCCCGAACGGCCGTCGCCGTCCGCCACGTCCCCTTCGAAGACCTCGGCATCCTCGCTCCCCTGCTGGCGGAGCGCGGCTACGAGACCACCCTCCTCGATGCCGGCATCGACGAGCTCGACGCGGACACCGTCGCAGGAGCGGACCTGCTCATCGTCCTCGGCGGACCGATCGGGGTGTACGACGACGATCGCTACCCCTTCCTGCGCTCCTCGAAGGCCGCCGTCGCGGCGCGACTGGACAGCGGCGGCGCCACGCTCGGTGTCTGCCTGGGCGCACAGCTCCTGGCCGAGTCCCTGGGCGCAGTGGTCCGGCCGACCGGGGCGGTCGAGATCGGCTTCGGTCCGCTCACACTGACCCCCGAGGGCCGGGAGTCCGTCCTGGCCCCGCTCGACGGCGAGCCCGTGCTCCACTGGCATGGGGACGAGTTCGCGATCCCCGCCGGCGCGCAGTCCCTGGCGCACACCCCCGGCTTCCCCCATCAGGCCTTCGCGGTGGGGCGCACGCTCGGCCTCCAGTTCCACCTGGAAGCCGACCACCGCGTCATCGAGCGCTGGCTCATCGGCCACGCCCACGAGCTGCATCACCACGGCGTCGATCCGCGGATGATCCGGGAACAGGCACGCATGCTCGGCCCCCGACTCGAGACGCTCGCCACCCGCGTCCTCACCGACTGGCTGGATGCGGTCGAGGCCTAGCGAGACCGCCCGGGCAGCGGAAGAGGCCGGACCCCCAGCGAATCCGGCCTCTGCTCCCCTCGACCTCAGGCGGCGCGACGCAGCGGCACCGTCGGGAAGTCGATCGGCACGTCGAGCGCGATGTTCACGTAGTTCGTGAAGAGGTTCAGCGCGACCTGGCCGATGGTCTCGACGATCTGCTCGTCGTTCCAGCCGTGCGCGCGGAGGGCGTCGACATCGGCCGCGGTCACCTGACCTCGATCCTCGACGAGCTTGAGCGCGAAGGCCAGCAGCGCCGCCGTACGGGGATCCTCGGAGGTGCCGTCCTGCGCGGCGGCGAGCACCTCGGTCGTGAGTCCGGCCTTCTTGCCGAGAGCGGTGTGCGCGGCCAGGCAGTAGCCGCACGAGTTGCGGTTCGCGACGGCGACGGCGATCTGCTCACCCAGGGCCGCACCGAGCGTACCCCCGCCGTAGGCGCCGAACGCGCTCCACATGCTGGTCAGGGCCGCAGGCGAGTTCGCGACCGCGCGGAACATGGCGGGGACGGCGCCGAAGGCGGAGCCGATCTGGTCGAGCTGGTCCTTGACGGGGCCGGTGGCGGTCTCACGGTCGACGAGAGGGACGTTAGGCATGCGATGCTCCTTTGTTTCGGGACGGGCCGGGTTCGGCTTCCCCTTCAGCCTTCCGCAAAAGAAAGTACGATACGCATCTTTTGGTCTTGCTTTCATGACATATCGTCCAGAAGAATGGGAGCATGCCACCGCTTGACCGCCTCACTCCGTTGCTCGACCGCTTCCGGGTGCGCAGTCGCCTGTTCCATACCGGACCGCTCTGCGGCACCACCGTCTTCGCGGCGAGCGCGGGACACGGCTTCCTCCACGTGCTGCGTCGCGGCGAGATGGAGGTCACGCACCAGCGCCCGGACGGCCGCACGGAGCGCGAGACGATCACCCGCCCCAGCCTGCTGTTCTTCCCCCGCCCCATCGATCACACCTTCCTCAACGCCCCGACCGAGGAGTCCGATTTCGCCTGCGCGACGATCGACTTCGACGGCGGAGCGACGCATCCCCTCGTCCGCACCCTCCCGTCCGTGATCGTCCTTCCGCTCGACGAGGTGTCCACCCTCGGCCCGGCGCTCGACCTCCTGTTCGCCGAGGTCGACAACGTGCGCTGCGGGCGCCCCCTCCTGGCCGACCGGATGTTCGAGGTCGTCCTCATCCAGCTCCTGCGCTGGATGCTCGATCACTCCGGCGATCTGGCCCTGCCGCCGGGGCTGCTGCCCGGCCTGGCCGACGAGCGCCTCGCTCCGGCCCTCGTGGCGATGCACGAGGCGCCCGGCGAACCATGGACGCTCGACACCCTCGCGCGGACCGCAGCGATGTCGCGCAGTGCCTTCGCGGCGCGTTTCAAGGACGTCGTGGGCCGCGCCCCAGGGGACTACCTCACCGAGTGGCGCCTCACGATCGCTCAGGAGCAGCTCCGCGCGGGGATGTCGGTGAGCGCTGTCGCCGCCGACCTCGGCTATGCGAGCGCCTCTGCCTTCTCCCGGGCGTTCACCCAGCGTCTCGGCCGCTCCCCCCGCGCCTGGCTCGGCCTCGCCGCCTGAGGTCAGCCGCCGGCCGACATCACCGCCGCGACCCCCGTCACGATCCGGTCGAGATCGCCGGTCGTGAGCGAAGGGTGCACGGGGAGGGAGAGCACCTCCTGCGCCGCGCGTTCCGTCTCCGGCAGCTCATCGGTCGGAGCGAAGCGCGCCAGCGAGGGCAGGTGATGGTTCGGGATCGGGTAGTAGACGCCGGAACCCACCCCGTGCTCGTCGCGGAGAGCGTCGCGTACCCGATCGCGCTCCCCCGCGGCGATCCGCACTGTGTACTGGTGATAGACGTGCTCGGCGCCCTCCGCGACCGCAGGCACCGTGAGCCCGTCGATGCCGGCGAGCTCGGCGTCGAGGAACGCGGCGTTCCCCTGTCGCTGCCGCGTCCAGGCGGCGACCCGCCCGAGCTGCACCCGACCGACCGCGGCATGCACCTCGCTCATCCGGTTGTTGTAGCCGACGACCTCGTTCGCGTACTGCGTCTCCATGCCCTGGTTGCGGAGCAGACGGATGCGTCGCGCCACCTGCTCGTCCGCACAGGACACCATGCCGCCCTCGATCGCCGTCATGTTCTTCGTCGGATAGAGGCTGAACATGCCGAACGTGCCGATGGTCCCCGCCGGCCTCCCCCGCCACGCCGCGCCGTGGGCCTGCGCGGCATCTTCGTAGATGGCGAGACCGTGGTCGTGCGCGACCTCCTCGATACCGTCCACGAGGAACGGGTGCCCGTACAGATGCACGGGCATGATGCCCTTCGTGCGGGCGGTGACCGCGGCACGGACCCGGGTCGGATCCAGCGTGAAGTGCGTCGGTTCGATGTCGACGAACACCGGCGTCGCTCCGGCCAGGACCACGGAGTTCGCGACCGCCGCGAAGGTGAAGGACGGCACGATCACCTCGTCGCCCGGCCCCACACCGGCGGCGAGCAGCCCCAGGAGCTGCCCGCTCGTCCCGGAGTTGACCGCGACGGTGGTGCGACCCTCCACGAAGTGCGTCGCGAACTCGCGCTCGAACGCCGCCACCTCGGGGCCCTGCGCGAGCATCCCGCTGCGGAGCACCCGTTCGACGGCTGCCACCTCGTCGTCGCCGATGAGCGGCGCGGCGGCCGGGATGAAGTCCTTCTGCATGGAGATGCCCTTCGTCGGGAACGGCTCGTCGAGAGCCGGATCGGAGGTGGAGGCAGGAATCGAACCTGCGTACACGGTCTTGCGGACCGCGACCTGGCCACTCGGTCACTCCACCGGGTCAGGTGTCCTCACGCGCCCGGCGGCGAGTACCCCTGCAGGAAGCGGCCGAAGCGCTGCACCGCATCGACCAGGGTCTCCGTCTCGGGCAGGAAGGCGATGCGCACGTGGTCGGTGTCGGCACCGTTGAAGGCGCGACCGTGCACGAGGAGGACGCGTTCCGCGTCGAGGAAGTCGAGCACCAGGCGCTCGTCGTCACGGATGCCGTACATCTCAGGGTCGAGGCGGGGGAAGAGGTAGAGGCCACCGCCCGCCTCGTGCACGTCGACGCCGGGGATCGCACGGAGCGCCGCTGTGGCGGCGTCGCGTTGCGCCGTCAGCCGCCCGTCCGCCGAGACGAGGGCATCGAGCGATGTGTCGTGCTCCAGAGCCGCCGTGATCGCATGCTGCGCGGGCACGGACGCGCACATCCGCATCGACGCGAGCAGCCGGAGGCCGGAGAGGAACGGATCGTCCGCAGCGAACCCGGTCGTCAGCGCCCAGGCGGCCCGGTACCCGGCGACGCGATGGGTCTTGGACAGTCCGGCGAAGGTGACACACGGCACGTCGGGCGCGACCTGCGCTGTGGAGACGTGCGTGAATCCGGGGTACACGACCCGGTCGTAGATCTCGTCCGAGAGCAGCAGCAGACCGTGGCGACGGGCCAGCTCCGCGATGCCCTCCAGCGTCTCCCTGGGGTACACGGCGCCGGTCGGGTTGTTCGGATTGATGACGACGACGGCGACGGTCCGGGGGCCGATCGCGGCCGCCATGGCGTCGAGGTCCGGAAGCCACCCGGCCTCCTCCACACAGGGGTAATGCACGGGCTCACCCCCGGCGAGGACGGTCGAAGCGGTCCACAGCGGATAGTCGGGACTCGGGATCAGGACTTCGTCGCCCGGCTCCAGCAGCGCCTGCAGGGTGAGGCCCACCAGCTCGGACACGCCGTTGCCGACGGTCACCGCCTCGATCCCGAGGGACGGGAACCCTGCCCGCCGTGCGTAGTGGGCGCGGATCGCCTCCCTCGTCTCCGGCAGCCCCGGGGATTCCGAGTATCCGTGGGCATGTGGAAGCGCCTCGCGCAGAGCTTCCACGATCACCGTCGGCGCCTCGAACCCGAACGGTGCCGGGTTGCCGATGTTCAAGCGCAGGATCCGTTCTCCGCGGGACTCCAGCTCGGCCGCACGCGCGGCGACCGGGCCACGCAGGTCGTAGAGCACGCCGTCGAGACGCGAGGACCGCCCGACCCGGAACGCGGTCCCGGCGTCACCGGCCGTCATCCGTCCCCCTCGGCCGGTGCCGGACCGGAGGCGGTGGCCACGTCGTCGGCCAGGCGTCGCAGGTCGGCGTCATCGAGGTCGTGCACGGTCAGCCGCAGGTGGTGTCCGCTGGCGGATTCGTCCTCCAGCGCGAACTCCGACCCTGGTCGCACGAGCCACCCGCGGTGCGCGAGCCGCGCGGCGACGACCCCCGCATCCTCACGGACGTCGACCCACACGTTCAACCCGCTCTCCGCGGCGACGTCCAGCCCTCGAGCGGACGCGAGTGCGGCGAAGGACCTGTTGCGCGCGGCGTACCGGGCGCCTGCCTCCGCGACCAGCCGGTGCACTCCGTCGTCGCGCAGCATCGTCGCCGCGAGCTGCTGCATGACATGGCTCACCCACATGGTGCCGGGACTGAGCCGAAGGGCCAGGCGCTCAGCGGTGACCGGATCGGACGCCGTGAGGGCCACCCGCATGTCGGGGCCGAGGAACTTGGAGACCGACCGCACCAGCGCCCAGCGCTCCTGGGCGGGCCCGATGATGGTGGCGTACGGGGTCGGGGAGAGCAGCGAGAAGTGGTCGTCCTCGATCACCAGCACGTGGGGGTGAGGAGCGAGCACCTCGCGGAGCTCCTCGGCGCGGGAGGGCGTGATGCTGACCCCGGTGGGGTTGTGGGCGCGAGGCGTGCAGACGATCGCGCGCACGCCGCTCTCCAGAGCTTCACGGACGCCCTCCACCGTCATCCCCTCCTCGTCGACCGGTATCGCGACCGGGGTGTAGCCGGCCAACCGCGCGGTCTGGATGCTGGACAGGAAGCACGGATCCTCCAGACCCACCCGGTCGCCGTGCACCAGCGTCTGTGCCAGCAGGCGCTCCACCGCGTCGACCGCGCCCGCGGTGACCGAGAGCCGGAAGGGACGAGGCTGATCCTCTGCGATCCATCGGGTCGCCCACTCGGCGAGCTCGGCATCGATGACGGATTCGCCGTAGAGGACGGGATGGGGACGCACGGTCGCGAGAGCGGCGACGAGGTCGGGGAGCAAGGCGGCCTGGGGGTTGCCGTTGGCGATGTCGCGGAGGGCCGTTCCGGGAGTGAAGCCCTCATCCGGCGTGGCTGCGGGGCCGAGCACGGTCGTCCCTGTGCGCCCGCCGGTGGTCGCGATGCGGGCGGTGACGAGTGCGCGATAGGCGGCGAGCACGGTGTTGCGATTCACGCCCAGCCGCTCGGCCAGAGTGCGGACCGGCGGCAGACGGTCCCCCGCGACGAGCGTCCCCCGTTCCACGAGGTCGCGCACGCTCTCCGAGATCTCCGCGGCGGTGACACCGCTGATCGCGTCGGTCTCGCCGTCTCTGCTCTCCGCCGTGCCCATGACTCGACGGTAGGGGAGATTTTGACCTATGTCAAAATCTCCCCTACCGTCAGGGACGGTCGTCGACCTCCACGGAGCGAGCGCCTTGACAATGCCGGCACCTCCCGCTCCCTGCGCACGCAGGCGGAGTCCAGGGAAGGGCGATACCGTGCAGAGGCGATGTCCGCTCCGACGGACCCGCTCTCCGCACGATCACCGCGATCCCCCGACAGAGGACACGATGACCCCCGGCACCCTGCCCCTCGCCGCTTCCGCCCCCGGCTACGACGGCTTCATCGGCTGGGTGCTCAGCCTGATCGAGACCCTCGGCGAGGTCGGTGTCGGCCTCGCGGTACTCATCGAGACGTTCGTCCCCCCGATCCCGTCCGAGGCGATCCTGCCCGCGGCGGGCTTCCTCGCCTACGACGGCCGGATGAACGCCTGGGGCGCCTGGGCCGCGGCCACCCTCGGAGGGCTCGTCGGCGCGTGGATCTGGTACGGACTCGGCGCGGCGGTCGGCCGGGACCGCACCCGACGCATCGTCGGACGCATCCCCCTCCTCGACCACGACGACTTCGACAAGGCGGAGGCGTTCTTCGCCCGCTGGGGCGGCGGTGCCGTGCTGTTCGGACGCTGCGTGCCCCTCGTGCGCTCCTTCATCTCGATCCCCGCAGGGATCGAGCGCATGGCCCTGTGGAAGTTCACGCTGTACACCCTGGTCGGGTCGGCCGTCTGGAACGGCATCTGGATCGGCCTCGGGTTCGCGTTCGGCCCCGCCATTCGGCCGATCCTCGAGCAGTGGAGCGGCGTGATCTCCGACGTGGTCGTCGGCCTGCTCATCCTGCTGCTCCTGGTGTTCATCGCCCTGCGCATCCGTCGCCGCATGCGCGAGGCCGCCGCACGGCGCGCGGAGGACAACGGTCCCGCCTGAGCGACGACTCCGCGATGTCGGCGGGGCGGGGCACGATGGAGGCATGACGGACGGCTACGACCCCGGGTTCCTCGGCATCCCGCTTCCGCTGCCCGTGCCTCCGATGGCGGTGCGCACCCTCCCCGCTCCCCGGTTCACGGTGCTGCTGGACCCGGAGCGGCGGCTCGCCGCGGTGACGGCCGTCACCATCGACGGCGCCCGCCTGCGAGATCTCCCCCGGACGGGTGAGTGGCGTCTTGACCCGCGAGTGCCCGCAGAGGAGCAGGCGGGTCCGGCGGTCTATGCGGGGAACGACCTCGACCGCGGGCATCTCGTGCGCCGCCGCGATCCGGGCTGGGGCGAGCGCTCCGACGCCCGCGCGGCCATGGAAGCCACCTTCACCTACCCCAACGCGGCTCCGCAGGCGGCCGTCTTCAACCAGTCGAAAGACCTCTGGCTCGGGCTGGAGGACCACGTGCTCGCGTATGCCGAGACGACCGCACGGCGCCTGTCCGTCTTCACCGCCCCGGTGCTCGCCGACACCGACCCGCCGTACCGCGGCATCCGCATCCCCCTCCGGTTCTGGAAGATCGCGGCCTGGAGCTCCGAGGGCCGACTCGCCGCCGCCGCGTTCCTCCTCGACCAGACAGAGCTCGTCGACACCAGGGAGGGTGTCCTCGCCGTCGCGTCGCTCGGAGCCTTCCGCACCTTCCAGGTGCCCGTCGCCGAGGTCACCACCCTCACCGGAGTCGACCTCGGCCCGCTGCCCGACGCCGACGTCCTCCCCCGACGCGGGATCCGCGAGACCGGATGGCGCCCGCTGCACACGGCCGACGACATCGTCGTGTGACAGCGGGCGCTCCGTATCACTCGCCGGCGCGCGCGACCTCCAGGGACGGGTAGTCGATGTACCCCTCGGCGGTCGAACCGTAGAACAGCTCGGGGCGCGGTTCGTTCAGCTCGGCCCCGGTCCGCCAGCGCTCCACGAGGTCGGGGTTGGCGATGACGGGACGCCCGGCCGCGACCGCGTCCGCCCAGTCCTCGGCCACCAGCTCCTCTGCCGCGGCACGGGTGGTCTCGACGCCGAAGCCGGTGTTGACGATCAGCGGTGCGCCCGCCGCCCGGCGGATGGCCTGGACGAGCTCTCCGGCGGGCTCGGCGTGCAGCACATCGACGAAGGCCAGCCCCAGAGGCGCGAGCCCTTCGGCGAGCGCGGTGTAGGTCGCGAGGACGTCGGCCGCGTCGTCCTCGATGACGCCCTGGATGCCGTGGGCCGGAGAGAGCCGGATGCCGGTCCGGTCGGCACCCACCGCGGCGGCGACCGCCGTGGTCACCTCGATCGCGAAGCGCGCGCGGTTCTCCGGCGAGCCGCCGTACCGGTCGTCGCGGACGTTGGACACGGGAGACAGGAACTCGTGGACGAGGTAGCCGTTGGCGCCGTGCACCTCGACGCCGTCGAAGCCGGCCGCGATCGCGTTCCGCGCGGCCTGGACGAACTGCTCGACGACCACCGGGATCTCGTCGAGGGTGAGGGCGTGCGCGACCGGCAGGTCGGCCTTGCCCTGGGGCGTCCGCGTCTGGCCGGGGGCGGCCAGGGCGCTCGGGGCGACGACGCGGGGCTCACCGGAGATCTCCGGGTGGCCCACCCGGCCGCCGTGCATGAGCTGCATGACGATGGTGCCGCCCTCGGCGTGCACGGCGTCGGCCACGCGTCGCCATCCGTCGATCTGGGCGGGGGTCACGATTCCCGGCTGCCCGGGGTACGACTTGCCCTCGAGGACGGGCCAGACGCCCTCGGAGATGATCAGCCCCTGCCCCGCGCGCTGACGGTAGTACTCCTCGATGATCGCGGTCGGCACGCCGTCGGCGTCCGCACGCGTGCGGGTGAGCGGCGCCATGACGACGCGGTTGGACAGGTGCAGCGAGCCGAAGTCGGCGGAGTCGTAGAGAGTCACAGAGGGACCAAGGACACGGCCGGCCGCTGTATTCCCGTGAATCGACCAGGTGTTCCGGTGTATCAACCGCCCAGATCGGCGACGAGGTTCGCGAAGTGGTCGAGGTCGGCGGCCGTCCAGCCGCGCAGTCGCTCGCCGATGCGCCCCTCATACCGGGAGCGGGCGAGAGCGACGCGCTCTTCGGCCAGCGGGGTCGCCACCAGCACCCGGGCGCGGCGGTCCTCGGGATCGGGGATGCTCTCGACGAGCCCGAGCTGCTCGAGCTGACGCACCTGCCGGCTCACGGCGGATTTGTCCGTCTGCAGGCGCTCGATGAGAGCCCCCGCCGAGGTCGCCCGTCCGGCGAGGATCGAGGTCAGCACCTGGTACCCGAGCGGCTGGAGGTCCGGATGCACGGTGGCGGCAGCCTCGCGCCACCCGACGCGGATGCGGGCGAACAGACGGCCGAGCTCGTGCTCGACGCGGGCGACCGCCTGGTCGAGATCGTCGAGGGGAGCGTCGTCGGCGGGATCGTCGGACGAGGCGCGCATATCGCCAGTGTACGGCGAAGCCCCGCGACCGCAGGCGGTCGCGGGGCCCGGTTCAGACCTCGGCGAGGAGCCGGAACACCTTGGACGCGGCGTCGATCTCGGCGGGCGTGAGCTCGTCGATCACGGCGCGGAGCCGGGTGCCGTACTCTCGCCGGACCTCGGTGAGAGCGGTGCACGCGGCGGGCGTCGCGGTGAGCACCCGGAGCCGGCCGTCACGCTCGTCCGGCACGGAGGCGATCAGCCCGAGGTCCTCCAGCATCCGCACCTGGCGACTGACGACGGACTTGTCCATCTCGAAGCGCTCGGCGAGCTCGTGCGCGCTGGCCGAGCCCGCCCGGTCGATGAACGTGAGCAGCTTGTACCCCGCCACCTGCAGCTCCGGGTGGACCCGGGACGCCGATTCCTTCCACAGCGACCGGGTCCGCGCGAAGATGAGGTTGAGATGCGCCTGGAGGTCGCTGAGGGCGGTGTCGACGTCGGGGGTGCCGACCGCCTCGGACGCGATCATGTCAGCGCTCCTGCTTCCGATCGTCGCGCTCGAGCACGCTCACCGACCCCGTGGTGGTCGCCGGTCCGGCCTGCCCGGTGCGGATCGTCCCCGTCGAGAGGTTGGCGCCGACCTCGGCCTCGGAGACCTCGATGACGGACTCCTCGGCCTGCTCGCGCAGCTGCTCCGCGGCGTTCTTGGTGGACAACGGCTTGTTCTTGATGAAGGCGATCGCGATGATCGCGATCACGGCCAGCGGGATGGCGAGGATGAACGCGTCCGCGATGCCGTGCCCGTAGGCGCTCTCGACGATCGTGCGGATCGAGTCGGGCAGCTCGCCCACCTTCGGCACGTCGCCGGAGCCCAGGCGCTCCAGGGCGCTGATCTCGTCGGGCGACGTCGGGACGAAGCCCTTCAGGCCGTCCTTCATGAAGTCGGCGACGCTGGTCGACAGCAGCGATCCCATGACGGTCACGCCGATGGTGCCGGCGATCGTGCGGAAGAAGTTGACGTTCGACGACGCCGCGCCGAGCTGCTGCGGAGCGGTGTCGTTCTGCACGATGAGGGTCAGGTTCTGCATGACCATGCCGAGACCGGCACCGAGGACGAACATGTAGACCGCGACGAGCGGGAAGGGGGTGTCGTAGCGCAGGGTCGCCATCAGGCTCACACCGATGGTGGAGAGGATCGATCCGGTGACCATCCAGCCCTTCCACTTGCCGAACCGGCTGACGAGCTGGCCGATGATGATCGACGCACCCATCTGACCGATGATCATCGGGATGGTCATCAGGCCCGACTCGGTCGGCGTGGCGCCACGGGCCAGCTGGAAGTACTGGGCGAGGAAGACCGAGGTCGCGAACATCGAGACGCCGATCGCGATGGAGGCGACGACCGACAGCGTGAACGTGCGGTTGCGGAACAGCGACATCGGGACGATGGGTTCCTTGACGAAGAACTCCACGGCGACGAAGGCGGCGATGGCGACGCCCGCGGTGACGGCGAGCGCGATGCTGGTCCCGGAGTCCCAGTCGAACTGGCTGCCGCCCATGGAGACCCAGATCAGCAGGGTCGAGACGCCGACGGCGAGCAGGACGATGCCGAAGTAGTCGATGGACACCTTGGTGCCGCGCTGCGGCTTGGGCAGGTGCAGGGTGAACTGCAGCAGCACCAGGGCGACGATCGCGAACGGGACGCCGACGAAGAAGTTGGCGCGCCAGCCCCAGGCGTCGGTGATGACGCCGCCGAGCAGCGGGCCGCCGATCGTGCCGAGGGCCATGATGCCGCCGACGACACCCATGTACTTGCCGCGCTCGCGCGGGGAGATGATGAGGGCCACGGCGATCATGACGAGCGACATGAGGCCGCCGACGCCGATGCCCTGCACGACGCGGACCGCGATGAGCATGTTCGTGTCGGTCGAGAAGCCGGCGATGACGGTGCCGACCGTGAAGAGGATGAGCGAGATCTGGATGAGGACCTTGCGGTCGACGAGGTCGGCGAGCTTGCCCCAGATCGGCGTCGAGACGGCGGTGGCGAGAAGGCTCGCGGTGATGACCCAGGTGTACTGCGACTGGGTGCCGCCGAGGTCGGCGATGATGACGGGCATCGAGGTCGATACGACCGTGCCGGAGAGCACGGCGACGAACATGCCGACGATGAGGCCGGAGATCGCGGTGAAGACCTCGCGGGCCGAGCGCGCGGTCTCGGAAGAGGATGAGGTGTGTGTCACGGGGGAATGCTCCTGCATAGAAAGTTGATCGAGATCAACCATACGCTGATAGTTGCGGTTTCGCAACTATCGGCTGCACTCCCCACCGCGGCTCAGCCGCAGAACGAGGAGAGCCCGTCGTGGAGGCGCTCGATCGCCTCGACGGTCTCCGGGGCCTGAAGGTCGGTCATGCCGCCGAGCTGATCGGCGCCGGAGCGGATGAGATCGCCGAGCTGCCCGTCCATGCCGTCCGCGACGCCGTCGAGGGTGGCGACGAGGTCGTCGCGTGCGGCGTCGAGCTGCTCCGCGGACGCGTCACCCTGGCTCAGCAGCTCCTGATACTGCGCGTACGCGTCGTCGATGGTCGTGCACGTCTCCGCCACCGGGACCCCGAACGCATCACCCGCGGCCTGGGTGACCTGGGCGCACCCCGCGAGGAGGCCGACGGCGAGAAGCAGAGGGACGAGGGCGATTCGGCGCATGCCCCGAGGGTAGCCGCGCCGGCTGGCGCGCGGCTGACCCTCGGGCGGTGCGGCGGTCAGCCGCCGGACGGGTTCTCCAGGGGCTTGCCCTCGTCGTCCGTCGTCTCGCGCTCGAGCACGTCGTCGGTGCTCTCGCCGCCGTCGTCGGGAGCGCCGCCGGAGGCCGTGTCGGCTTCCTCGTCGGCGCCGGGGGTGCCCTGCGTGTTCTGGGGGTCACTCATGCTCTCCTCCTCTGTTCGGTCCCACGACCGTATGCGTGGCGGCGGGAGCGGCGCAGGGGGTTGACCGGGCGCGCGGCGGCGACCACACTGCCGTCGCCCGCGGTGTCAGTCCAGGGCCCAGAGCCGCTCGATCGGCACCGCCCGCCCGAGGATGCGCTCGGCCGCACGGTGCCCAGAGAACAGGGCCGCCGGCACCGTGGCCGGGTCGTCGGTCCACGTGGCCTCACCCGCGATGTGCAGCACGCCGCCGACCGGGGTTGCGAGGTCGTCGTGGTCTGCGGTGGTCGATCCCACCGTCATGTACGCATACGACCCGTGCGCGAACGGATCGTCCTGCCAGGCCGTGCGGTGCAGCCCGACCGGGTCGGGGATCCCGTCGCCGTAGAGCCGGCGGAGCTGCGCCATGATCGAGGCCTGCACCTGCGCATCGCTCCAGTCCCGCGTCGCGAGGGCAGCGGGCCCGGCGGCGAAGGTGAGCAGGAGCGGCTCGTCGTGCAGCGCCGTGAGGTCGTACCAGGAGTGCCACCACCGCGCCTCGGGGCCTTGCTGCCGGAGGGCGTACACCCCGTCTTCCCAGAACCGCGCGGGGAACCGCAGGAAGACCTTCTCGAAGGCGTTCATGCGCAGCCGCCCCAGCGCCTCGGCGTTCACCGGCGGCAGCGGAGGGACGATCTCCATGGTCCCGGCCTGCAGCACGCCGACCGGAACCGTCACCACCGTCGTGTCGCCGGAGAAGTCGCCGTGCGGAGTCCGCACCCAGACGCCGTCGTCGCTCCAGTCGACGCGGGTGACGATGTGCTCCAGCCGGACGTCGAGCCCATCGGCGAGGCGCTCCGGGAGCACGTCGTAGCCGTCGGGGAAGACGACCTCGTCGCCCTCGATCGCGTCGTCGTCGAGGCCGTGCGCCGCGAGGTCCTCGATCCACGCCCCGTACTGCTCCTCGGCGCGATGCTCCAGGTACTCCCGCACCCGCTGCGTACGATCGGCGCTCCACTCCTGGCGCGAGAGCGCCGCATCCGTGACGTCGCGGTAGGAGGCTGCGGGACCGGAGGTGGCGATGACGTCCGGCAGCGCGGCGTCTACCGCATGGACATCGGCGGCGAAGGCGCGCGCCTCGTCGGCGGAGAGCGGGCGCCCGTCAGGGCCGTGATATGCGATCGGCCGGCTGTCCACCTGGAAACCGCCGACCGTGAACTCCACGGTCCGCATGCCGAAAGCGTCCGCAGCCGCCGCCACCGGGCTGCCGTCGACACCATGGATCCAGGAGGCGCCGAGATCGACGATGCCGTCGGTCCGATCCGTGTGCACCCGGCCACCGATCCGGTCGCGGGCTTCGAGCACCACGACCGTCCGCCCGGCATCCTGCAGCAGCCGCGCCGCCGTCAATCCCGCCACGCCCGCGCCCACGATCACCGTGTCGATCTGCTCCATGCGCCCCTCCTCGCAGCCCCTCCGCGCGGAGCCGTGCCCCGACGATAGCCCAGCCCGGCACCCACCGACAGGGCCGCGGAGCCCGACGACCCGCTCGCGACGCCGGACTCAGGCGACGTGCTGGATGAGCCCGAGCAAAGTGCGGTCCGGGTCGAAGAACTTCAGGAAGAGGGCGAAGCCGCCGTCGTCGAAGCTCGCCACGTCGACGCCCTCTGCCGCGAACCGCTCGGCGAGCGCGTGGATCTCCGTCGTGCGCAGGAAGAAGAGCGGCCGCTCCTCCCCCGACACCGTGAGCTTCATCGGCGCGTGCCCCGGCGCCTCCCAGAGCATGAGATCCGGACCGCCCTCGGCGCGGAGCATGGCACTCGACCCGTAGTCGGTGAGGACGCGGAAGCCGAGCAGACGCTCGTACCACGCGATGGACGCCGCCAGGTCGGCGACAGGAAGCTGGATGTGATCGAGCCCGGCGAGGACGGATGCCATGCGAAAACCCTCCGAGGTCGTGTCTGCTCACCGTAGCGCCACCCACCGACCACACCGCGGGCCGTATGACAACCCCCTGGGCGCCGCACGCGGCACAGCGCACCCTGGGGCCATGAGCCACCACCCCGATGACATCAAGCAGCCCTTGGATCACCTGCCCCCAGCGGACGAGCGGGACAAGGCCGTCGAGATCGACGAGCCGCACTATCCGACGTCGGGCGCACCGGCCGACAGCCCGGACGTGACGCCGGAGACCGCGGCAGAGCCGGACAAGCCGAACCGACACGGCGTCGACAAGCTTCCGCCGACCTCGCGCTGACCGTTCCGCCCGTTCCTCAACTAATGTTGAGGTCTACGGAAGGGCGGCGGATGGAACCGGACGATCTCCTCCCGATCGGAGAGGTCACCCGACGCACGGGCGTCGCGCCCTCGGCGCTGCACTTCTACGAGCAGCTCGGCCTCATCGCCTCGACGCGCACGCCCGGAAACCAGCGGCGCTATCGCCGCCACATGCTGCGACGGATCTCGATCATCGTCGTGGCCAAACGCATCGGCATCCCGCTCAGCGAGGTCCAGGAGCTCTTCCAGACCCTGCCCGTCGACGCCCCGCCCTCGCACGGCGATTGGCGCCGCGTGGCCAAGCGCTGGCGCGCCGAGCTCGAAGAGCGGCGCACCCAGCTCGAGCATCTGCAGCGCGAGCTCGCGGGCTGCATCGGCTGCGGCTGCCTGTCTCTGAAGGCCTGCCGCCTGCTGAATCCGGAAGACGCCCTCGGCGAGAACGGCCCCGGCCCCCGCCGCATCTGAGGCCGGGGACGTCCGCCTCGTCCGGCTGGACGAAGGTGGGGTGTTGCGGAGCCCGGATCGGTGAGAGCGTGGAGACATCCCCACCAGCGATCAGCGTGGTTGCGCCTCTTGGCAAACGGGTTCCTGTGGAGATGGAACGAAGGATCCATCCAATGGGCAAGTTCATCTATGAAGGCGGTCCGAAGATCGAGATCGAGGACCGCGCTCTCACACATATCCAGCTCGTCATGACGACGAAGCTCCGGCGCGGCGAGCCGATGCCGTTCTCGTGGAAGGAAGACGCCTCCATCGGAGGCGGCCGGACGACGGTCTGGGTGCATGCGCACTCGAACATCGTGTTCAAGTTCTTCGGCAGCAGGCCTCCGGCCATCAACCGGCGGTGGGTGGACGCGCTGGCGTTCACCGCGAACACGCCGAACGGCCTGTATCTGGTGCCGGAGCCGACGGAGACGAGCAGCGCCTCCCGGCAGCTCGCGGATCTCGCCGTCTGACACCATTACCGCCGCAGGGGAGGGCGCAGGCCCGAGGACTCAGTCCTCGAGGTCGGCGTCCTCCTCTTTCGCCTTCTCGGCCTTCTCCTGGGCCTTCTCCGCTTCCTTCTCGGCGCGCTCCTGAGCCTTCTCGGCCTTCTTCTGCGCGTCCTCCTCGGCCTTCCGCTGCTCGTCGGCAGCCTTCTGCGCGGCCTCCTGCGCCTTCTCGGCCTTCTTGTCGTTCGGCACGTCGGGCGCCGGTTCCGGGGCAGGGGCGTCGACCGGGGTCACCGGCTCATCCGCCTCCTCCGGCACGGTCGCGGGCACGACGACGGCCGGCGTGGGCGACGAGCGCGGGGTCGGCTCGGTGTCGACGGGAGTCACCACGGGATTCGGGTTGAGCGCCCCCGCCGCCCAGAGCGTTCCGGCCACGGTGAGGGCGACCGCGACCGCCACGGCTCCGGTGAGGAGTCCGCGGCGTCGCCGCGCACGCTGCATCCGCGGACCCCGGGAACGGAGCACCGCAGCCTCGGGGGTCGCACGGCGGGGTAGCACGAGGGTCGGCGTCGGCTCCGACGGCGCGGTCGACGCCTGCTCTGCGAACGCTGCGGCGGCGATCGGAGCCGGCACCGGTGGTCGCGGGGGAATCGACGGGTCGTGCGCGAGCGCGGACACCGCCGCGAAGACGCCCGCGGCGCTCGGCCGGTCCCCCGGGTCCGTGGCGGTCATCCGCTGCAGCAGCGCGGACCAGGCCGGACCCACCGATTCCGGGATCGCGGGAGGCTCGATCAAGCGGGCCAGGGTGGCACCGATCCCCTCCGCCTCCGCGAAGGCGCGCTCTCCCGTGAGCGCTTCGCGCAGGACCAGACCCAGCGCGTAGATGTCGGCGGGCGGCGCGGGCGCGGCGCCGTTGAGCTGCTCCGGCGCCAGATAGGCCGCGGTGCCGATCACTGTCCCAGGCGACGTCAGCCGGGCCGCGTCCACGAGCACCGAGATCCCGAAATCGGCGAGCTTGGCACCCGACCGGCTCCCGGCGAGGGAGCGCCCCGTGAGCAGGACGTTGGAGGGCTTGATATCGCGGTGCACGATCCCCGCGCCGTGCACGACATGCAGGGCCTCCGCGAGATCGGCCGCGAGCGCCGCCACTTCGTCCGAAGGCAGCGGCCCCTGGGCGATCCGCGCGGCGAGGGTCGGCCCGTCGACGAACTCCATGACCAGGTACTCGGCCCGTCCCGGATGCAGCTGCGCGTCGTACAGCGTGACCAGAGCCGGATGATTCAAGGAGGCGAGCACGGTCATCTCACCGCGCGCGCGCTCGGACGCCGCGCCCTGCTCGGTCTCCGCACGGAGCATCTTGATGGCCACGGTGCGCCCGAGCAGCGAGTCCTCCGCGCGGTACACGCGTGCCATCCCGCCCTGCCCGACGCATTCCCGGAGGTGGTAGCGCCCATCGAGCAGCGCCTCCGTGGGAAGCGAGTCATCCGTCATCGTCGAATCCTCCTGCCACGGCGTCGGGAGCGGCGCGGCGAGACCCCACTGTAGAAGCAGGGTCGGGGGCCGTCTCGGGCCTTGACAGACGGGCCGTCGATGGGGAGGTCTCAGACCGCGAGAGAATGGGACATATGCCTGCGCGTTCCCCCCAGCGACTGCTCCTCTCCGTCCGGCGGCTGCTGCACACCGACCCGTCCGCGGTCGCCCACACCGAGGCGATGCCCGTGATCGACGAGCACACCGTCCCGCGGGTCCTCGATCTGGCGACGCGCATCGGGGAGTCGATGTTCGCGGTCGGCGCCTCCGCGCACGAGGTCACGCTCGCGATCACCCGCGTCTGCGAGGCGTACGGCCTCAAGGGCGTGCAGGTCGACGTGACTTACAACTCGATCACGGTGTCCTTCCACCTCAGCGGGGAGGTCTGGCCGGAGACGCTGGTCCGCGTGGTGCGCGTCGCCGCCCCTGACCACGCGAAGCTGCAGCGGGTGCAGGCCCTCGTCGCGGACATCGATGGCGGCCTGGACCTGGAATCCGCGCGCACCGCGTTCCGGGTCATCCGTCGCGTGCCCTTCCGCTACCAGCAGCCCGTGGTGATCGTCGCCCGGGCGCTCCTCGCGGTCGGCGTGAGCATCATGCTCGGTGCCTCTCCGCTCATCGTCGGTCTCACGTTCGTCGCCGCGCTGGGGGCGGCGCTCACCCAGGCGGGCCTGGCCCGGCTGCGGGTGCCGCTGTTCTTCAGCCAGATCGCCGGAGGCCTCGTCACCACGGTCGTCGCGGTCGCCGTCTCGGCGCTCGGCAGCGCGGGGGTCGAACCGTTCGTCGGCATCCGCCCGTCGATCATCGTCGCCTCGGGAATCGTGCTCATGCTCGCCGGGCTCACGGTGGTCGGCGCCGCGCAGGACGCCATCGACGGCTTCGCCCTCACCGCCGGCGGCCGCATCCTCGACCTGACGATGCAGACACTCGGGGTGGTGATCGGCATCCTCGTCGGGCTGGAGCTCGGCGGCGTGCTGGGCTTCACGATGGAGCTGCCGGACGACCCCGCGCCCTTCGGGCCCCTGCTCAACCAGTTCGCGGGGGCCATCATCATCGCGATCGCCGTGGCCGTGTTCAACGGCGCCGGCATCCGCATCATCCTCGTCAGCGCGCTGCTGAGCGCCGTCACCCTCGCCGGGTACGCCGGCACCATCGCCCTCCAGCTCCACCCGGCCGCGGCGAGCGCTGTCGGAGCGCTGCTGGCGAGCTTCATCGGCATGCTCATCGCGCACAATCTGCACGTGCCCTCGGTCGCGGTGACGACCGCCGCGATCGTCCCGCTCGTCCCCGGCGTCGCGGTGTTCCAGGGCCTCCTCGAGGTCGTGCACGCAGCGGGCACCTCCACCGGGATGCTGGCCGTGGGCGGATCGCTCATCGACGCCGCCGTGATCGGGATCGCCCTCGCCTCCGGCGCCTCCCTCGGGCTCTACCTCGGAACGCCGGTGCGGGCGACTCTCGCCGGTGTCGCGAAGACCAGGGCGCGCGTGCGCCGCTGATCCGACGGGGTCATCCCGCCGTGGAGTCGGCGGCGAGGTCGAGCACCCACTCGTTGACCGTGAGCTCGGCCCCGCGGAACTGCTCCGTGATCGTTCCCCGCC
>NZ_SSDN01000090.1:0-522 GCF_004794355.1 Microbacterium sp. K36
CCTCGTTCGAGAACACGCGCACCGCACGGGTCTGACTGATCGGGATCAGCGTCGTCGTCTCGTCGTCGGGCTCGGCACGCCCGACCGTATACAAGTGGCTCTCACCGTCAGGTCCAGGCAGTTTCACCTCCACCGTCATTGCGTCGGCAGAGCCTGCCGCCTGCATGAAGGTATCCCTGGCAGGCTCGCGGAAGCCCACGGTGCTGGAGGGATCGGATCCGGGCCAGATTATGTAGGTGAGCTTTCGCTCGCCGTCCAGGTGGCCCAGCATGAGCCTCAGATGCGCGGGAATGGGGCGGAAGCCGTCCGTGATCCAGCCGCGCTGCCCGCTGGGTGTTTCTTCGCCATGCGTAAATGGCGCTCTCATGGGACATCCCTGCTCTCTACTCGCGTGATGATGATGTCATCACCGTCTAGGTTGCCGCGGGCGGGGGTTCCATCTCGGACCGTATGAGCGTCACTTCCAGAGGCGGGCGGCGGTGCTGGCGGTCTCCCTGGAGATGGCGTTGGCGGTGATGAGTC
>NZ_SSDN01000091.1:0-10775 GCF_004794355.1 Microbacterium sp. K36
AGGACGCCCGTCGATCGACGGGCGTCCTCTTCGCGTGTCCGGCGGATGCGCGCGGGAGGATGGCGCGAATGCGCATATGAGCAGATGGGTGCGCGAACGCTGAATCCGGCCTACCCTGGAGGAGGAAGGAGGACACCGTGGAAGAAGATCTGCTCATGGTCCGGGCCGCCGAGCTGTACTACGACGAGGACAAGACGCAGGACGAGATCGGTGGTCTCCTGAAGATCTCCCGGTGGAAGGTCGGGCGCCTTCTCACGCAGGCGCGGCAGCGCGGCATCGTCCGCATCGAGATCGTCCACCCGCGCGCACGTCGACTCGGCCTCGAGCGCGAGCTCGTGGAGCGCTTCGGTCTCACCGACGCCGTGGTCGTCCCCTCTCCCGAGGGTGACGAGGGCACCCTGGAGCGCGTCGCTCAGGCGGCCGCCGACTTCCTGACCGCCCTCCGCCCTGTTCCGCGCACTCTCGGGGTGAGCTGGGGCAAGACGCTCCGTGCCGTGGCCGAGGCCCTGCCCGACGGGTGGGCGAACGGCGTCACCGTGGTGCAGCTCAACGGCGGCGTCAGCCTCAACCGGCGCTCGGGCGGGGCCGCGGGACTCGCGGTGACCATCGCCCAGCGCGCCTCCGGCCAGGTCTCCCTGCTGCCGAGCCCCGCGATCCTGGAGCACGTCGAGACGAAGCAGGCCATCGAAGGGGACCGCACCGTCGCGGCCGTGCTGGAGGAGGCCGCGGACGCCCAGGCGTTCCTGTTCACCGCCGGACCGTGCGATGCGACCTCCGCCCACGTCGAGAACGGCTATCTCACCGCCGACGATGTGGAGGAGCTCGCGCGCCGCGGCGCCGTCGGCGACGTCCTCGGGCGCTACGTCGACGCCGAGGGCAACATCGTCGACCCGCAGCTGGACGCCCGCACGGTCGGCGTCTCGCTCGACCGTCTGCGCGGCGCCGCGCGGGCCATCTTCGTGACGGCGGGCCCCGCCAAGCACGACATCGCGCGCACGGTCGTGACCAGCGGCCTGTGCGGGGTCCTGGTGACCGATGAGACCACAGCACGAGCATTGTTGGAGGAACAGTGACGACGACAGAACTCAGCCGCAGGACGGCGGTGGACGTCCTCGGCGGTGAGCCGGACGACGCGACCCTCCGTCGCTTCCTGCACGGCCTCCCTGGCGTGGACGCCGTCGGGCTGGAGCAGCGCGCTGCCGGCCTCGGCACCCGCTCGATCAAGACGACGTCGAAGGCGCGGGCGCTGGACACGATCATCAAGCTGATCGACCTGACCACCCTGGAGGGCGCGGACACCCCCGGCAAGGTGCGGTCCCTCGTCGCCAAGGCGAAGAACCCCGACGCCGCCGACCCCTCGACGCCCCGCGTCGCCGCGGTCTGCGTCTACGGCGACATGGTCGCCGGCGCGGTCGAGGCCCTCGGAAGCCTGCACGGCGACCCCGACGACGGCCTCATCTCGGTCGCCGCCGTGGCCACCGCCTTCCCGAGCGGCCGGTCCTCCCTCGCGATCAAGCTCGCCGACACCGCGGAGGCGGTCGCGGCCGGCGCGGACGAGATCGACATGGTCATCGACCGTGGTGCCTTCCTGTCCGGCCGCTACGGGCTGGTGTTCGACCAGATCGCCCAGGTCAAGGAGGCGTGCCGCCGCGAGGACGGCTCGTACGCCTCGCTCAAGGTGATCCTCGAGACCGGCGAGCTGAACACGTACGACAACATCAAGCGCGCCTCCTGGCTCGGCATCCTCGCCGGCGGTGACTTCATCAAGACGTCGACCGGCAAGGTGCAGCCGGCGGCGACGCTGCCGACCACGCTGCTCATGCTGGAGACGGTGCGCGACTGGTATCGCGGGACGGGCGAGCGCATCGGCGTGAAGCCCGCCGGCGGCATCCGCTCGTCCAAGGACGCGGTCAAGTACCTGGTGACCGTCGCCGAGACCGTGGGGGAGGAGTGGCTCCAGCCGCACCTGTTCCGCTTCGGCGCCTCGAGCCTGCTCAACGACGTGCTCCTGCAGCGCCAGAAGCTCACCACCGGCCACTACTCCGGCCCCGACTACGTCACGATCGACTAGGACACCCGACATGTCATTCCTGGAATACGCTCCGGCTCCGGAGTCCACGGCGGTGCTGAACCTCAAGGACAGCTACGGGCTGTTCATCGACGGCGAGTTCGTCGACGGCTCCGGCACGCCCTTCCGCACCATCTCCCCGGCGACCGAGAAGGACATCGCCGAGATCGCCTCCGCCGACGACGCGGACATCGACCGCGCCGTCGCCGCGGCACGTCGCGCCTACGACAAGGTCTGGTCGCGCATGAGCGGCCGCGACCGGGGCAAGTACCTGTTCCGCATCGCCCGCCTCGTGCAGGAGCGCGCCCGCGAGCTGGCCGTCGCCGAGAGCCTCGACAACGGCAAGCCGATCAAGGAGAGCCGCGATGTGGACGTGCCCCTCGTCGCGTCCTGGTTCTTCTACTACGCGGGGTGGGCCGACAAGCTCGACTACGCCGGTCTGGGCGCGAACCCGCGCGCCCTGGGTGTCGCCGGGCAGGTCATCCCCTGGAACTTCCCGCTGCTGATGCTCGCGTGGAAGCTCGCGCCCGCGCTGGCGGCCGGCAACACGGTCGTGCTCAAGCCGGCCGAGACCACGCCGCTGACGGCACTGATCTTCGCCGAGATCCTGCAGCAGGCCGATCTCCCCGCCGGGGTCGTGAACATCGTCACCGGAGCCGGGGCGACCGGTGCCGCCCTGGTGCGTCACCCGGACGTCGACAAGGTCGCCTTCACCGGCTCGACGGGTGTGGGTCGCGACATCGCCCGCGCCGTGGCGGGGACGAACAAGAAGCTGACGTTGGAGCTGGGCGGCAAGGCCGCGAACATCGTGTTCGACGACGCGCCGATCGATCAGGCCGTCGAGGGCATCGTCAACGGCATCTTCTTCAACCAGGGCCACGTGTGCTGTGCGGGCAGCCGCCTGCTGGTGCAGGAGTCGATCCACGATGAGGTCGTCGACCGGCTGAAGAACCGGCTGTCGACGCTGCGTCTCGGCGACCCGCTCGACAAGAACACGGACATCGGCGCGATCAACTCGGCCGCGCAGCTCGCGCGTATCCGCGAGCTGAGCGACATCGGCGAGGCCGAGGGCGCGGAGCGCTGGACCGCCGACTGCGCGATCCCGGAGCAGGGCTTCTGGTTCGCCCCGACGATCTTCACCGGCGTCGAGGCCTCGCACCGCATCGCCCGTGACGAGGTCTTCGGGCCGGTGCTGTCGGTCCTCACCTTCAGGACGCCCGCCGAGGCGATCGCGAAGGCCAACAACACCCCGTACGGTCTCTCCGCCGGCATCTGGTCCGACAAGGGCTCGCGCATCCTCGCGGTCGCGGATCGGCTGCGTGCGGGCGTCGTGTGGGCGAACACGTTCAACCGTTTCGACCCGTCGAGCCCGTTCGGCGGCTACAAGGAGTCCGGGTTCGGCCGCGAGGGCGGTCGCCAGGGGCTCACCGCCTACCTCAAGGGAGCCGCAGCATGAGCAAGCGACTGACCGTTCCGAAGACCTACAAGCTCGCCATCGGCGGGGCCTTCCCCCGTAGCGAGTCCGGACGCACGTACGAGGTCGTCTCCCGCAAGGGCGCCTTCCTCGCCAACGCGGCCAAGGCCTCCCGCAAGGACGCCCGCGATGCGGTCGTCGCCGCGCGCGCCGCCGTCAAGGGCTGGTCGGGGGCGACGGCCTACAACCGCGGCCAGGTGCTCTACCGCGTCGCCGAGGTGCTCGAGGGGCGCCGCGCGCAGTTCGTCGACGAGATCGTGGCGCAGGAGGGCATCTCGTCCTCTGCGGCCACGGCCCAGGTCGACGAGGCGATCGACCTCTGGGTCTGGTACGCCGGCTGGTGCGACAAGTACGCCCAGGTGGCGGGCAACGCCAACCCCGTCTCCGGTCCGTACTTCAACATCTCGGTGCCCGAGCCCACGGGCGTGGTCGCCATCGTGGCTCCGCAGGACTCGGCCCTGCTCGGCCTGGTCTCTGTCATCGCCCCGGCCCTCGTCGCCGGGAACACCGTCGTCGTGGTCGCGAGCGAGCAGTACCCGCTCTCCGCGATCAGTCTCGCCGAGGTGCTGGCGACCAGCGACGTGCCAGGCGGCGTGGTGAACGTGCTCACCGGTTCGCCGGCGGAGATCGCGCCGTGGCTTGCCTCGCACCAGGACGTGAATGCCCTCGACCTCGCCGGCGCCGGTGCGCTGGAGTGGGTGGACATGCAGATCGCCGCCGCGGACACGCTGAAGCGCGTGCTCGCCCCCGGTGATGTGGTCGCCTCGCCGGAGCGGATCGCCGCGTTCACCGAGGTCAAGACGGTCTGGCACACCAAGAGCATGGTCTGACGACACGTCAGGACGACCGAGGGCCCCGTCGCGCACCGCGCGGCGGGGCCCTCGTCGTGCGGGTAGCGTGCGGGTGACGCCGCTGCTGTGGTTTCATGGCCGAATGATGGCGACCTCCGGCGTTCGCGCCCGCCCCGGGCGTGTGACGCTCGTGCTCGCGGCGATCCTCGTGCTCGGCGGATGCGCTGCGGCGCCGGCCGGCGTCGCCGCCGGAGAGCCGACGCCGACCGTGACGCCCACCGCCGCCTGCCCGCAGGTGGACGGCGCCGAGCTTCCGCCGGAGTGTGCGCCGTACGACCCGGAACACGCGATGGAGCAGAACGACCGGCATCGTGAGCGGATGGAGACGTCGGCCGAGGCGCGGGCGGCCGCCGAGCAGCCGGTGGCGGACCTCCGCGTGCGTCTCGAAGCGCTGCGCACGGAGAGCACGATCTCCGTGACCGCCGTCGAGGACGCCTTGCGCGAGGTCGGCCTCGTCCATCACGTCGCCCGGGGAGATGCGCGCGCGGTGGCGTTCGGGGCCGACGGTCCCTCGGGCGGCTGCGTCTTCGGAGAGGTGCGTCCGGACGACGTCCGGATCGATGTCGGGGGATACATCATGGACGGCGGCTGCCTCCCCGCCGAATGACGGTGGAGGCATCGTCATCCGCCGGACCCGCCGAACGACTCGTCGCCAATGCGGCCCGGTGTCGTATGCAGCGGTTAGGCTCGAAGAACGATCCTGATCCCCCCGAGGAGGACGCGCATGGCCCGCATCGGTGAAAGCGCTGACCTGTTCAAGTGCTCTTTTTGCGGAAAGAGCCAGAAGCAGGTGCAGCAGCTCATCGCCGGACCCGGCGTGTACATCTGCGACGAGTGCGTCGAGCTCTGCAACGAGATCATCGAAGAGCGCATGGCGGAGTCGTCCGCCGAGGGTGTCGCCGAGTTCGAGCTGCCGAAGCCCCGCGAGATCTTCTCGTTCCTCGAAGAGTACGTCGTCGGACAGGAGCCCGCGAAGCGCGCGCTGTCCGTCGCCGTCTACAACCACTACAAGCGCGTGCGCGCGCACGGCACCCTGCAGCCGGCCGAGCAGAAGGCCGAAGAGGTCGAGATCGCCAAGAGCAACATCCTGCTCATCGGCCCGACGGGCTGCGGCAAGACCTATCTGGCGCAGACGCTCGCGAAGCGCCTCAACGTGCCGTTCGCCGTCGCCGACGCGACGGCACTGACCGAGGCGGGCTACGTCGGCGAAGACGTCGAGAACATCCTGCTCAAGCTCATCCAGGCCGCCGACTACGACGTGAAGCGCGCCGAGCAGGGCATCATCTACATCGACGAGGTCGACAAGATCGCCCGCAAGGCCGAGAACCCGTCGATCACCCGCGACGTGTCGGGCGAGGGCGTGCAGCAGGCGCTGCTGAAGATCATCGAGGGCACGGTCGCCTCGGTGCCGCCGCAGGGCGGTCGCAAGCACCCGCACCAGGAGTTCCTGCAGATCGACACCTCGAACGTGCTCTTCATCGTTGCCGGGGCCTTCGCCGGGCTGGAGGACATCGTCTCGGCGCGCGTCGGCAAGCACGGTGTCGGCTTCGGCGCTCCGCTGCACGACAAGGGCAAGGACCTCGATCTGTTCAGCGAGGTGCTGCCGGAAGACCTCCACAAGTTCGGTCTCATCCCGGAGTTCATCGGTCGTCTGCCCGTCGTGACGAACGTGTCACCGCTCGATCAGGCCGCCCTCATCGACATCCTCACCGGTCCGCGAAACGCCCTCGTGAAGCAGTACCAGCGCATGTTCGAGCTCGACGGCGTCCAGCTCGAGTTCGAGGAGGACGCGCTGCGCTCGATCGCCGATCTCGCCGTCGAGCGCAAGACCGGTGCCCGTGGACTCCGTGCCATCCTGGAGGATGTGCTCGGCCCGGTGATGTTCGAGATCCCGTCCGCCGACGACGTCGCCAAGGTGATCATCACCCGTGCCGCCGTCGATGAGGGTGCCCCGCCCACCATCGTGATGGAGCGCAAGCGCAAGAGCGCCTGAACGCCTGCTCAGGCCACGGGCATGAGCAGGTCCGTGCGGAGCTCGTCGGGATCGACACCGGGGTCCGAGACGTAGACCTCGATCCAGACGCCGCGCGGGTGCAGCCCCGCCTCCGCGGCGCGCGCGACCAACCCGGCCCAGCCGGCGCCGAGGCCGTCGTAGGAACCGAAGACGCTGCTCGCGACGGCCTGCCCGCTCGGCAGGGTCGCGGCGATGATGGCGGCCCCGTCGCCGGTGGCGATCGGGTCGGAGGGTGGGGCCTGCACGGGGAAGCCGAGCTCCAGGTCGAACACGCCCATCGGATCGCCGTGATAGATCGCGAGTGCCGGGCCGGCGGGGATCAGCGTGCCGGCGGCGAAGGCTGCACCGATCGCCGCGTATCCGGAGTCGAAGACATCGCGGAGGTCGGCGATCCGGATGCCCTCGTGGCGGATGACGGCCAGGGGAACGGCGTCCAGCTCCAGGCTGTCCGTCGGGCCGAAGGGAGCGTCGGGGAATGCGTCCATGCGCTCAGGGTCTCACGACTCAGGAATCCAGTCCACGGCGTTTCAGGAGCGGCTCGATCTCGGCGTCCCGTCCGCGGAAGTCGCGGTAGGCGGCCAGCGGGTCCTTCGCGCCGCCGACCCCGAGCAGCCGGTGGCGGAAGCGGTCCCCATTGGCCCGGGTGAGGCCGCCGTTCTCCCGGAACCACTCCACGGTGTCGGCGTCGAGCACCTCACTCCAGATGTACGAGTAGTACCCGGCGCTGTAACCCCCGGAGAAGACGTGGGCGAAGTAGGTGGAGGAGTACCGGGTCGGAACGGCGGGGTCGTCGAGCCCGATGTCCGCCAGCGCGGCCGCCTCGAATCCGGCGACGTCGTGCACCGCGTCGTCGACGGAGAGCCGGTGCCACGCCTGATCCAGCCACGCCGCGGCGAGGTACTCGCTGGTCGCGTGGCCCTGGTCGAAGGTCGCGGTCTCCCGCAGCCGCTCCACGATGGCGGGATCCAGCGGTTCCCCGGTCTCGTGATGCCGGGCGTAGTGATCCAGGACCTCGGGCCAGAGGATCCACATCTCGTTCACCTGACTGGGGAACTCGACGAAGTCGCGGAACACGTTGGTCCCGGCGAAGTGCGGGTAGGTCACCGTGGAGAACAGGCCGTGCAGAGCGTGCCCGAACTCGTGGAACAGCGTCGTCACCTCGTCGAGCGTCAGCAGCGTGGGCTCGCCGTCGCCGGGCTGCGGGACGTTGAGGTTGTTGACCACGACCGGGGCGCTGCCGCGCAGCCGGGACTGGCTGACGATCGCGTTCATCCAGGCCCCGCCGCGCTTGGAGTCTCGCGTGTAGAGGTCGAGCACGTAGAGACCCAAGGGGGAATCGTCGGCATTGCGCACTTCGAAGACGCGGGCCTGCGGATGGTAGGCCGCGAGGTCGTGCCGCTCGTGGAAGGTCACCCCGTACAGGCGGGTCGCCGCGAAGAACACGCCGTCCTGCAGCACGCGCTCCGCCTCGAACCAGGGGCGCAGGGCGGCGGTGTCGATGTCGTAGCGGGCGGTGCGCACGCGCTCGGTGTAGAACGCCCAGTCGTGGGCCTCCACGGGGAAGGGCTCCGGTTCGGTCTCGTCGACGATCGCCTGGAGCGCGTCCCGTTCGGTGCGGGCGTTCCGGGCGGACGGCGCAGCCAACCGGCGCAGCATCCGCTCGACGGCCTCCGGAGAGCCCGCCGTCTCGTCGGCGGTGATGTACGCGGCATGCGACGGGTATCCGAGGAGGCGCGCGCGCTCGGCGCGGAGGCGCACGATCTCGCGCAGCACCGGGCGGTTGTCGTTGCCGTTGTCGCGCGAGCCGCGCGCGCGCGACGCCGCCATGATCCGGCGACGGGATTCCCGCACCGCGAGCCGGGCGAGCGCAGGGTGGCCGGTGAACAGCGGCAGGGTGAGGAGGTAGCGGCCGTCGAGCCCGCGGTCGGCCGCGGCGCGTGCGGCGGCGGACAGCTCGCCGGTGCTGAGGCCCTCCAGTTCGGCGGCGGAGTCGAAGACCACGGCGAGGTCGTTCGTATCGCTCAGCAGGTTCCGCTCGAACGTGTTCGTGAGCACGGACAGCTTCTGGTTCAGAGCCGTGAGCTGCGCCTTCGCCTCGTCGTCGAGCCCGGCGCCGGCATGCGTCATCTCGCGGTGGTAGCGCTCCACCAGGTAGCGCTGCTCAGGATCGAGGTCGAGCGCCTCACGCTGCTCGTACACGTGGGCCACGCGGGCGTAGAGGGCCGCATCCAGCGTGATCGCATCCTGATGGGCGGCCATGAGCGGAGCGAGCTCTTCGTCGATCGCCTGGATCTCCGGTGTGGCATCGGCGGAGCTCACCGTGTAGAACGCGTGCGCCACCCGGTCGAGGAGATCCCCCGACCTCTCCAGCGCCTCGAGGGTGTTCTCGAACGTCGGCATCGACCGTACCCGGGTGATGTTCGCGACCTCGGCGAGCTGCGCCGCGAACCCGGCGCGGAAGGCGGGGAGATAGTGCTCGGGCCGGATGGCGCGATAGTCCGGGAGTCCGAAGGGGAGGGTCGACGGCTGCAGCAGCGGGTTCGTGGCGTCGCTCATCCTCCGAGCCTAGCCATCGCCGTCCCCGGAACGCTCCGCGCTCAGACGGGTCATCACCTCTCGCAGGGCATCGACGACGACACGGACCGAGCGGCGGCGCAGGTTCTCCGGTCGTGCGAGGACGTCGATCATGCGGTGCGTGCTCACGCCTCGGAGTGGGATGCGCACGATGGCGCGATCGTCCACGCTGCGCGAGGTGAACCGGGGGAGCATCCCCAGGACGCCGCCGGCGGCGACCACCGCCGACACCGCACCGTAGTCGTTGATGCGGTGCCGGACCTCGACCGGGCGGCGGGCGACGGCGGCGACGGCGCGGAGCACGTCGTCGGGGGAGTACCCCACACGGCTCGTCACCCACTGCTCGTCGGCGATCTCGTCCGGCGAGAGGGTGCGGCGACCGGCGAGAGGGTGCTCGGCGGAGACGGCGACGTCCAGAGGCTCGCGGACGAGACCCACGGCGCGGACACCCTCGGTCGGCCACGGGGCGGAGTGCTCCATCCGGTGGGCGAGGACGAGGTCGTACCGCGCGGTGAGCCCGGGGAACTCGCTCTGCGCGACGTCCTCGTCCGTGAGGTTCACGGTCGGGGCATGCTCCTTCCCGGACAGCTCCCGTACGAGCGGGCCGAAGAGCGCCTGACCGACGCTGTGGAAGCCGCTGACGCTGACCTCTCCCGTCGCCGCGCCCTCGAAGTCGTCCAGGGCGTGGCGCGCTGCCGCCATGGCGTCGATGGCCTCGGCCCCGGCCGCCGCGAGCACCTCGCCGGCGGAGGTCAGCACGAGGGTGCGGCCCCGGCGACGGGTGAGGGGAGCGGGGAAGGAACGCTGCAGGGCGGCGAGCTGTTGCGAGACCGCGGAAGGGGTGACTCGGAGGGCATCGGCGACGGCCGTCACGCTGCCCAAGGCTCCGAGCTCGCGGAGGATCTGGAGCTGATGGAGTTCCACTCCCATAGTTTAGTCAGAGCTATAGAGACGATACAGAAGATGCCGATTGCTCTACAGCAAGGGGATGCGATGGGATCGGAGTATGAAGGCTCTGTTCAAGGAGGAACCCGGCGCCGGCCTCGCGCTGGTGGAACGCCCCGACCCTGTCGCGGGTCCCGGCGAGGTCGTCATCCGCGTCCTCCGCACCGGCATATGCGGTACCGATCTGCACATCCGTCGCTGGGATGACTGGGCGGCCTCCGCGATCGCCGCGCCCCTCATCCCGGGTCACGAGTTCTATGGCGAGGTCGTCGAGATCGGACCGCTCGTCCACGACATCTCCGTCGGCGACCGGGTGTCCGGCGAGGGGCACATCGTCTGCGGCACGTGCCGGAACTGCCGTGCCGGGCGCCGGCAGATGTGTATCCGCACGATCGGACTCGGGCTCCAGCGCGACGGAGCGTTCGCCGAGTACCTCTCGCTGCCGGCGACCAACGTGTGGGTGCACCATGCCGAGGTCACCCCGGAGCTCGGCGCGATCTTCGACCCGCTCGGCAACGCCGTGCACACCGCTCTCCGCTTCCCGCTCGTCGGCGAGGACGTGCTCGTCACCGGGTGTGGTCCGATCGGCCTGATGGCGATCGCCGTCGCCCGGCATGCGGGCGCCCGCTTCATCGTCGGGACCGACGTGAGCGCGCCGCGGCTGGAGATGGCACGAGGGATGGGAGCCGACGAGGTCGTCGATGTCTCCCGCCAGGAGATCCACGACGCGCAGCGGGCGCTCGGCATGCGCGAAGGTTTCGACATCGGCTTCGAGATGAGCGGCGCGGCGTCGGCGCTCCCGGCGATGATCGACAACATGAACCACGGCGGACGCATCGCCATGCTCGG
>NZ_SSDN01000092.1:0-99247 GCF_004794355.1 Microbacterium sp. K36
CCGCCGTCGCGCCGCCCCGGCGCACCCCGCGGCGTCCCCGGCACGGCGTACGCGACGTCGTCGCGAGTCCCTGCTCATCGCTGCGGTGGTCGTGCTCGGCGCGGTGACCACCGGCTCCGCCGCACTGCTCGGTCACGGCGAGCAGGCCCTCGCCAGCTCGGGTGCCGTCTCCGACGGTGCGTCGAGGATCGTCGAGGGCGTCGAGGACCTCGTGCCCGTCGAACCGGCTCCCGCCGACACCGTCGCCAACCCGGCGCCGGCAGAGACCATCGCCGTGGAGCCGGTGGCCGCGACCCCGGTGGCACCGGCGTCCTCGGTCACCGAGTCGGTGCCGGACACGAGCCTGCCCGAGAACGCCGCACCTCAGGCGCAGGAGAACCGGGGGAAGAACCCCGGCCGCGACGGCAACAACGGCAAGGGCAACAGCAACGGCAACAGCGGTAAGGGAAACAGCAGCCACTGACCCGCGTCCCTGGAGCACCCGCACCGCCCGCGGGTGTCGCTGAGCAGCGCGCGGGAGCGGGTGGAGGATGATCGAGTGTCGAGTATCGACAGAGGGAGGGGACCATGCGTCGCAGGAAGTTGATCGCACCACCGGACCAGGCACCGAGTGTGGCCGCTCAGCGACGGTCACCGTCGAGTGTGGTCGCCGGTGCCAGGGCGAACCCCTTCATGTTCGGTCTCCTCGGTGCCCTCGGGGTGCTCGTCGCGCTCATGATCGGCGGCATCGTCGGCCAGCTCGCCACCGTGCTGGTCTACATCGGCGTCGCGCTCTTCCTGGCGCTCGGGCTTGACCCGATCGTGCGCTTCATCGAGCGCAAGCTCCCCCGTCCGGCCGCGGTCGCCGTGGTCGTGATCGGGGTCCTCCTCGCCTTCGCCGGGATCATCCTCGCGATCATCCCCACCCTCGTGGAGCAGATCGGCAACCTCATCAAAGACGGTCCGAAGATGATCGAGGACTTCACGAACAGCGCCTGGTTCCAGGACGTGAGCGGACAGTTCGGCGGCACGATCAAGGACGCGGTCGACGGCGTGCTCGGCTTCGTGCAGAACCCGGACAACTTCCTCGACATCGGCGGCGGCGTCTTCGCCGTCGGTGCCGGGATCGCCGGTGGCCTGACGGGCATCACGATCGTGGTCATCCTCACGCTCTACTTCATGGCGTCGCTGCGCAGCATGAAGCGGGTGGCTGCCCGGTTCGTCCCGGCCTACCAGCGCGAGACGTTCAGCGAGCTCCTGGAGGACGTCTCGAGCGCCGTCGGGCGCTACGTCATCGGTCAGGCGAGTCTCGCGCTCATCAACGGCATCCTGAGCCTCATCTTCCTGACCATCATCGGAGCGCCGGTGCCGGCGCTGCTCGCACTGATCGCCTTCATCGGCTCGATGATCCCGCTCGTCGGAACCCTCTCGGCGTCGATCATCATCTCGCTCATCTGCCTGTTCGTCTCGCCGACGACCGCGCTGATCGCGATCATCTACTACCTGATCTACATGCAGATCGAGGCGTACGTGCTCTCTCCGCGGATCATGAACAAGGCCGTCGATGTCCCTGGCGCGCTGGTCGTCATCGCCGCAGTGGCCGGTGGTGCGCTCGGCGGGATCCTGGGTGCGCTCGTCGCCATCCCGGTGGCCGCGAGCATCATCATCATCGTGCAGAAGGTCGTCTTCCCCAATCAGGACAGGAAGAAGACGCCGCCCGCGGTGACCGTCGCCTGATCAGCGGACGAGGACGGCGCCGGGCTGCACACGGACGGTGAAGGCGTCGACCTCGCCGATCTCCTCGCCATCGATCTCGAACATCTGCGGCGCGGCGAGCTGCACCCGGATCCGCTCTGCCGAGACGTGGGTCGTGGAGTCCGTGCTCACCGCCTGATCGACGTTCCCGATCATGCGACGGATCCCGTTGTCCCAGACGACGGAGCGGACGGTGTCGAGCCACTGCAGCGCGCCGTCGGAGCTGATGAGCAGCATGTCGAGGAGGCCGTCGTCGAGGACGGCGTCCGGAAGCAGCCGGATGCCGCCCTGGAGCATGCCGCAGTTGCCGACGAGCAGCGTGTGCCCGCGCACCTCCTCCGGCTCGTGGTCGTCGAGCTGCAGCGTGATGTCCGTCATCTCGGTACCGGCGAGTGCCCGCCCCATCGCCTCTACGTACGCGAGCCAGCCGGCGCGATCCTTGAGATCGTCGTTGGTCTCCACGAGCATCTGCGCATCGACCCCGAAGCCGACCATGACGGAGAAGGCGTGCTCCTCGCCGTCGAACTCCACCCAGCCGAGGTCGATGCGGTGGGGCTCCGAGTCGCGGATGTGCTCGAGCGCCGGCAGCACGCCCTCCAGCGGCACGCCGAGGTTGCGCGCCAGGAGATTGCCGGTGCCCTGCGGCACGATCCCGAGGGCGACATCCGTGCCGACCAGAGCTTCGGCGACGGCGCGGATCGTGCCGTCGCCGCCGACTGCGATGACGAGGGCGCAGCCTTCCTCGACGACCTTCGCGGCGACTCCCCGACCGGGGTCGTCCGGAGTGGTCTCCCCCCAGCGCACATCGGCTTCCTCGCCGAACGCGAGGGTGACGGCCTCCTCGAGGACATCCCGGTCGGACTTCGTCGGGTTCCAGATCACGCCGATGCGAGGAGAGGTCATACGCTCACTCTGAGCGACGGAGGGCGATCGTGCAACTCGACCGGCCGTCTAGCCGTAGAAGAGCTGCTCGAAGGTCCGTCGCGCGCGCCGCGTGACCGCCAGATAGTCCTCTTCGAGCTGTGTCGCCGACCGGGGCGGATAGCCGAGCAGACGGGCCAGGGCGTCCAACTGACGACGGTCCGCGGGGAGGACGTCGCTCGTCTGGGCCGTGAGCAGCGTGATGCCCGAACGGAGCCGACTGGACAGCAGCCACGCCGCCCGCAGGCGCTCCGCGTCTTCCTCCTCGACGAGCCCGGCCTCGACCGTGGCGTCCAGCGCCTGCAGCGTGGATGTCGTGCGGAGACCCGGAACGTCGGTCGCATGCTGAAGCTGGAGGAGCTGCACGAGCCACTCCACGTCGCTGAGAGTCCCCGGCCCGAGCTTGAGATGACGACGCGGGTCCGTGCCCTGCGGCAGGCGCTCCCCCTCGACGCGGGCTTTGATCCGCTTGATCTCCCGGAGGCCCTGAAGGTCGACCGTCTCGGGATACCGGATGCTGTCCGCGAGCTCCATGAACCGCCCGATGAGCTTCGTGCTCCCGGCAACACCACGCGCCCGCAGCAGCGCCTGGGCCTCCCAGGACAGCGACCAGCGGCGGTAGTAGGCCGCGTAGGCGTCGAGGGACCGCACGATCGGACCGTTGCGCCCCTCGGGGCGCAGACCCGCGTCGAGGTCGAGGGGGAGGCGATGATCGGTGAGGTGTTCGCGGAGCCCCGCCACGATCCGCGTCGCGAGCTTCTCCGCTCTGCCCGGGTCGACGCCGTTCGCGTCGTACACGTACAGCACGTCCGCATCGGACCCGAAGCCGAGCTCGGCACCGCCGAACCGCCCCATGCCGATGACCGCGAAGTCGAGCGCCGCGTCCTCGGGCGGCACGACCTCGCGGAGGACGGCACGGAGGCCGGCCTGGATCGTCGCATCCGTGATGTCGGTGAGCGCGGTGGCCACCTCCTCGATGGTGACGACGTCGAGCACGGCCGCCATCGCGGTGCGCAGGAGCTCGCGACGCCGCAGGGCCCGCACGGCTCGCAGCGCATCGGCGACCGTCTCATGGCGCGTCTGGATCGCTCGGGCCTCGTCGTCGAGCGCCTGCGCGCTCCGCGGACGCAGCCGCTCGGCGCTGTCCAGCCACGCCACCGACTCCGGGATCCACTCCAGCAGCTCGCCGATGTACCGCGAGGACGACAGCAGTCGGGTGAGGCTCTCCGCCGCGCCGGACGAGTCCCGCAGCATGCGCAGGAACCACGAGGTGTCCCCCAGCCGCTCGCTGATGCGGCGGAACGCGAGGAGACCGTAGTCGGGGTCGCTGCCGTCCGCGAACCAGCGCACCATGACGGGCATGAGGTGACGCTGGATCGTCGCCTTGCGGCTGAGTCCGCGTGTCAGCGCGCCGATGTGGCGCAGCGCTCCCGCCGGGTCGCGGAACCCGATCGCGGCGAGCCGGTCGTGAGCCTGCTCCGCCGACAGGGTGCGCTCTTCCTCGGGCAGTCCGGCCACGGCGCTCAGCAGCGGCCGGTAGAAGAGGCGGGTGTGGATGTCGCGCACCTCGCGACGGACGCTCTCCCAGCGTGCCCAGACGCCCTCCCCCGTCTCCGCCAGCTTCGTGCTGCGCGCCAGGATGCGCAGGCCGGCCGGCGTCTTCGGCATGAGGTGGGTGCGGCTGAGGTCGCGCAGCTGCAGACGGTGCTCCATGAGCCGCAGCACCCGATAGTCGTCCGCGAAGGTGCCCGCATCCGCCCGACCGATGTAGCCGCCGGCGACCAGGGCGTCCAGGCTCTCCAGCGTGCCACGGGTGCGCAGCGACTCGTCGGTGAGACCGTGCACGAGCTGCAGGAGCTGCACCGTGAACTCGATGTCGCGCAGCCCGCCTGCCCCGAGCTTGAGCTGGTACGGAGCGTCCTCCGGGTCGATGTGCTCCATGACCCGCTCGCGCATGCGCTGGACGCTCTCGACGAACTCCTCCCTGGCGGCACTCGACCACACGCGCGGCTGCACCGCATCGATGTAGGCCGCGCCCAGGTCGGGATCGCCGGCGAGCGGACGAGCCTTCAGCAGAGCCTGGAACTCCCAACTCTTCGCCCACCGGTCGTAGTACGCGACATGGGAGGCGAGGGAACGCACGAGGGCGCCCTGCTTGCCCTCCGGACGCAGCGCCGCGTCGACCTCCCAGAGCGGCGGCTCGACCTCGATGGCGCTGAGGTTGCGCATGGTGTCCCTGGCCAGACGCGTGGCGATGTCGATCGCCTGCGGCTCGGAAAGCGCCTCTTCATCCGCCGTGCCGCCGACGAAGATGACGTCGACGTCGCTGACGTAGTTGAGTTCCCGCGCGCCGGCCTTCCCCATGCCGATCACGGCCAGTTGGGTGGCAGCGACGGCATCGCGACCGGCGGACGGGGCCTGGCGGGTGCGGGCGATCGCGAGCGAGGCCTCAAGGGCCGCGCCGGCGAGATCCGCGAGGGAAGCGGCGACCGCGGCGACCACCTCTTCGGGACGCGGGTGGCTGAGATCGAAGGCGGCGATCTCCGCGAGGTTCCGCCGATACGCGACGCGGAGCGCCACGACCGTCCCGTCGTCCGCCGAGTCGGCGAACCCGTCCTCCGCCCCGACGGCAGCGAGGAGGCGATCGCGCCACACGTCCGCCGCGGGGAGCACGTCGACCGCTGCCGCCAGCACCTCCAGCTCGTCGGGATGCCGCAGGAAGAACTCCGCCAGTCCCACGGAGGCGCCGAAGACGCGCCAGACGCGCCGGCGTGTCTCCTCGTCGCCGACGAGCGCTCGCAGCGGGGAGGGATCTCGTCGAGCGACCCGCAGCATCCCGCGAACGGCCGCATCCGGATCCGCGGCGACGGCCGCCTCGAGCAGCATCGCGCGCGGCACGCCGAGCAGGCTCTCGAGCTCCGCCAGCGACGCCACGGCCTCGCTCAGCTCGGCGAACCCGAGCCGGGCGAGGGCCGAGAGCGAGACGGAGGCGTCGGGGCGAGCCATGCAGCGCTCAGAGGAGCTCGAGGTTGTTCTTCAGCTCCAGCGGCGTGACCTGGCCGCGGTACGCCTCCCACTCCTTGCGCTTGTTGAGCAGCACGTAGTTGAACACCTGCTCCCCCAGCGTCTCCGCGACGAGCTCCGAGGCCTCCATGTACTCCAGGGCGTGGTCGAGGCTGGCGGGCAGGGCGGAGTATCCCAGCGCCCGGCGCTCGGCGTCGCTCAGCGCCCAGACGTTGTCCTCCGCCTCCGGCGGAAGCTCGTACTCCTCCTCGATGCCCTTGAGACCGGCGGCGAGCATGAGCGCGTAGGCCAGGTAGGGGTTCGCCGCAGAATCGAGCGCGCGGTACTCGACGCGCGACGACTGCCCCTTGTTCGGCTTGTACATCGGGACGCGGACCAGGGCGGAGCGGTTGTTGTGGCCCCACGTGATGAAGCTCGGTGCCTCGTCGCCGCCCCAGAGCCTCTTGTACGAGTTGACGAACTGGTTCGTCACGGCGGAGATCTCGTTGGCGTGCTTGAGTAGACCCGCGATGAAGTGGCGTCCGGTCTTGGAGAGCTGGTACTTCGCACCCTCCTCGTAGAAGGCGTTCTGATCGCCCTCGAACAACGACATGTGCGTGTGCATGCCGCTGCCGGGCTGGCCGCTGAGCGGCTTCGGCATGAACGTGGCGTACACGCCCTGCTCGATAGCGACCTCCTTGATGACCGTGCGGAAGGTCATCACGTTGTCCGCGGTGGTGAGGGCGTCGGCGTAGCGCAGGTCGATCTCGTTCTGGCCGGGGCCACCTTCGTGGTGGCTGAACTCCACGGAGATGCCGAGGTCCTCCAGCATGCGGACCGAACGGCGACGGAAGTCGTGCGCCGTGCCCCCGGGCACGTTGTCGAAGTAGCCGGCAGAGTCGACGGGGACGGGTCCCTCAGGGCCGAACGACGACGACTTGAGCAGGTAGAACTCGATCTCCGGGTGCGTGTAGAACGTGAAGCCCGCATCGGCGGCCTTCGCGAGCGTCCGCTTCAGCACGTGACGGGGATCGGCCACCGCGGGCTGCCCGTCGGGGGTGGTGAGGTCGCAGAACATGCGAGCGGTCGGGTCGATCTCCCCGCGCCACGGCAGCGTCTGGAAGGTCGTCGGGTCGGGCTGGGCGAGCAGATCGGACTCGTAGGTGCGGGTCAGCCCCTCGATGGCGGAGCCGTCGAACCCGATGCCCTCGGCGAAGGCGCCCTCGACCTCTGCCGGCGCGATGGCGACGGACTTGAGCGTGCCGATCACGTCGGTGAACCACAGGCGCACGAACTTGACGCCGCGCTCCTCGATCGTCCGGAGGACGAAGTCCCTCTGCTTGTCCATGGCTACTCTGCGCCCTGGCCCTTCTCCGCACCGAAGCCACTGGACGGCTTCGCATCCCAGCCCTGCTCCGCGGCCTCTTCCTCGGCCCAGGCGCGCGACCGCTCCTTGAGCACCTCGGGGGCGCGGCGCGCCTCGGCCTCGGTGTCGAACGGACCGATGCGGTCGATGGACGGCGACAGCATGCCGAACTCGACCTCGCCCGTGACGGAGTTGTACCAGTACTTGTGATCGCCGTCGGTCATGGCTGCTCCTTCTTCCCGCGAGCGGTTGGGGTGATGTCATCGATCCTACTGGCGTGCACCGTGGTCGCTAAGCTATCGGCCATGGCAAAAGCGATCGGCGTCGACATCGGCGGCACGGGCATCAAAGCGGGAATCGTCGACCTCGAGCACGGCACCATGGCCTCGGATCGGGTGCGCGTGCCCACTCCGGCCGGCGCGGCACCGGAAGACGTCCTCGTCGCGGTGCAGACCGTCCTGAAGACGCTCGACGTGCACGAGTCGACCCTGCCGCTCGGCGTGGCGTTCCCCGCGATCGTCAAGCGCGGCAAGACCCTCTCCGCGGCCAACGTCTCGAAGGAGTGGATCGACTTCGACGCCGAGCGCTTCTTCCGCGACGGCCTCGGCCGCAACATCGTCTTCGTGAACGACGCCGATGCCGCCGGCGTCGCGGAGGCCCGCCACGGAGCCGCCCGCGACGTGCTCGGCTTCACGCTCCTGACCACGCTCGGCACCGGGATCGGCTCCGCGTTCCTGTACGACGGCGTCCTGCTGCCGAACACGGAGCTCGGCCACCTGAACTTCCGCGAGTACGAGTCCGTCGAGACCTACGCGGCCACCTCGGCGCGCGAGCGCGAGGGCCTGAGCTGGGCGGAGTGGGCCGAGCGCCTGCAGGCGTTCTACTCGCACATCGAGTTCCTGTTCAGCCCCGACCTGTTCGTGGTCGGCGGCGGCGTGTCGAAGAACGCGGGCGACTTCCTGCCCCTGCTCGACCTGAAGACGCCGATCGTCCCGGCGATCCACCGCAACAACTCCGGCATCATCGGCGCGGCCTCGCTCGCCGGCGACTGACCCTTCGACAGGCTCAAGGACCCAACGAGAGAAGGCCCCGATGACGCGAGTCATCGGGGCCTTCGGCGTTCGAGGCGAATGGGCCGACCTGTACGCCGGGTTCTGTTCCGGGGTTCTTCGCCCCTTCGACGGCCATCTCTCTCGGCGACACGTTGCCGTGCCGCTCCAGCGGTCTACCCGAGGACTCGGCGGGCCGCGTCATCATCCTCTGTCTGACCTTGCTCCGGGCGAGGTTTACCTGGCGGGCCGTGTCACCACGGCCCCCGGTGGTCTCTTACACCACCCTTTCACCCTTACCCCTCGCGGGGCGGTCTGCTCTCTGTGGCACTGTCTCGCGGATCACTCCGGGTGGGTGTTACCCACCGCCCTGCCCTCTGGAGCCCGGACGTTCCTCGGTGCGGTTGCCCGCCACGCGACCGTCCAGTCGACCCATTCGCCCCTCCAGTCTACGGGGCCTCACTTCTCTGCGGAGTCCGCGATGCGCAGGTCGAGCGGCACGTCGATCGGGAAGGTGCCGAACAGGCGGGTGGTGGCAACGGCAGCGGCATCGCGCACGGCGTCCGCGGCGGCTTCCGCGTGCTCCTGCGGCGTGTGCAGGATGACCTCGTCGTGCAGGAAAAATGCCAGGTGCGGCTCCCGGGCGAACGCCCCCGATGCCTCGGCCGCGCCGAAGACCTCGGGGAGCTGTGCCAGGCGATGACGGATCTCTGCGAGCCAGATGAGCGACCACTCCGCCGCGGTGCCCTGGACGACGAAGTTCCGGGTGAAGCGCCCCCACTCCCGCGCGCGGCGGCGGGCGAGGGAGACCACGGCGGGGTCGGCATCCGCGCCCGTGGCATCGGCCTGCAGCCGCATCCACTCCGTGGAGGGACGCGGCGAGGAGCGACCGAGCCAGGTCGAGACGATGCCGCCGTCCTCGCCCACCCGCGCCGCGTCGTCGACGAGCGCCATCGCACGCGGGTACACCTTCCGCAGCCGGGGAACGAGTCGCCCGCTGTCGCCGCTGGTGGCGCCGTACATCGCACCAAGCACCGCGTACTTCGCCTCCTCGCGGGTCGCGACGGCACCCGACGCGACGACCCCCGCGTAGAGGTCGCCGCCGCGCGCCGCGGCCGCCATCGCCTCGTCGGCAGCCATGGCCGCGAGCATCCGCGGCTCGAGCTGGGCGACGTCCGCGACGACGAGGGCCCAGCCCGGATCCGCGCGCACCGCGGGGCGGAGGTTGCGCGGCAGTTGCAGCGCGCCGCCGCCGGCCGATGCCCACCGTCCGGTCACGACGCCCCCGGGGATGTACACCGGGCGGAAACGGCCGTCCTGCACCCACTCCGACAGCCAGCTCCAGCCGTTCGCGCTGAGCAGTCGAGACAGCTTCTTGTAGGCGAGGAGCGGTTCGATCACCGGGTGCTCGTGGGCGGACAGCTCCCACTTGCTCGTGGACTCCACCGACACGCCCACGCGGTGCAGCGCCCGCAGCAGCTTCTGCTGGCTGTCCAGGTGCAGCGTGGGGTCGTCGAGCAGGGCCCGCACCTCGTCGCCGCGCTCCACCATCCGTCGGGGCAGCCCGCCCGCGGCCGGACGAGCCCCCAAGGTCTCGGTGAGGATCGCATCGTGCACCCCGGCGTCCCACGGGAGCCCCGCGACGCGCATCTCCTCCGCGATCAGCCCGCCGGCCGACTCCGCGGCGCACAGCAGCGTCAGGCGCCCGTCGGCCGCCTCCGCCATTACGGTCCGCTGCGCGCGGTACTGCTCGAGTGCCGCGGCGATCGCGTCCTCGCCGGACTCCTCGTCGAGGACGTCGAACAGAGAGGGGGTGGTGTCGACCGGGTCGCGGCGCTCCCACGTAGCGGCGGGTGCCAGCGGCGTGGACACCATGGCCGTGTCGCGCAGGATCGCGTGGCAGAGCACGAGATCATGGCTGCGCGTGATCCTGACGCCCTCGGTCAGGAGCAGCGCGTAGATCTCGGCCGCGCTGCGGATGATCCACCGCGGGGCGTCGGCGGCTTCGACCGCGGCCACCCATCCGGCGAGTTCCGCCGCGGGCAGGAGCGTACGCTGCTGCTCCTCGTCGTGTTCGTCGAGCTCGATCGCGGCGTACTCCCCCGCACCGAGGCCGACCAGCGCGAGGCGTCGCTCCGGGCCCGACGCCGGCGCCGTCACGGGCGGTGCAGGCCGGATGCGCTCATGAAGAGAGTCCCGACTCCTCGGTGCGCACGAGGATGCAGCCGCACTCGGGGCACGAGACGACCTCGTCCTCGGGCGCACGGCGGATCTCGTTGAGATCGGTGCCGGGGAGCATCATGCGGCAGCCTTCGCAGGTCCCGCGGGTGAGGAGCGCGGCTCCGGCGCTGTTCGCGGCGCGGCGATCGTACTCCGCGAGAAGAGGCGCGGGAACGGTGGCGGCGACCGCCTCCCGGTCGCGGGCGAGCTGGGCGCCGAGCTCGGTCGCCGCAGCGACGTCGGCCTTGCCCTGCGCGGTGAGGGCACTCCCCTCCGCGGTCGTCGCATCCAGCAGCGCCTGCTGCGCGGCCACGGCGGCGTCGGCTTCCTCGACCCGGCCCATGACGTCGAGCTCCGCATCCTCCAGGTCGCTCAGACGCTTGGCGAGGCTAGCGAGCTCGTGCTCCAGGGCCTGCGCCTCCTTCGGGTTCGTGGCCGCCGCGAGGCGCTGGGCGTCGCGGTCGCGCCGCTGCTCCGCCAGCGCGACGTCGGACTCCAGCCGCGAGAGCTCGGTGCGGGCGTCGTCCCTGGCGCCGGTCAGAACCGTGAGCTCGCGGAGCTGCTCCTGACGGATGGCGACGAGCTCGGCGATCCGGCCCGCCTGGCTCGGCTGCGTGCGGGCACGCTCCGCCTGCGCGATGCGCCGGTCGAGGTCCGCGATGTCGAGCAGGGTGCGCTGGTTCTCCGGGGTGGCGTTCACGCTCTCAAATCTAGTCGCTGCCGGGCCGAGCGCCGCATCATCGGATGTCGCCGTCCACGTAGAACCACGTCCGGTTCTCGCGGACGAAGCGGCTGCGCTCGTGCAACGATCCACGTGCGCCGCCCTGCCGCCAGAAGGCCTCGAACTCGACCACGCCCTCCGTATCGAACGGGCCGCCGGCCACGCGATCCACGATCACCAGCCGACGCCACTCGAGGTCGTCCTCGAAGGTGATCGTCTCCGGTCGTGTCTCCGGGTGCCAGGTGCGGAGCAGGTATGCCCCGTCCTCCCGCACGAAAGCGGTGTACCGGGAGCGCATCAGCCGCTCGGCGGTCGGGGCAGGAGCGCCGTCGAGGACGGGGCCGCAGCACGCGGCGAAGGTGTCCCCCGAAGCACAGGGGCAGCGGAAGGACGCCGTCATGAGAGCGCGACGATCAGGGCCATGCCTGCCAGCATCGCGCGGAGGGCCGCGACGCGCCAACTCGGCCTACGCTGGAGGCACGCCAACGGAGGAGCATCGATGACCACTGTCCCCACCTTCCGCGCACACAACGGCTTCGCCCTGCCGGCACTCGGCCTCGGCACGTATCGGCTGAACGGCGACGCCGGAGCCGACGCGATCGCCCAGGCCCTCCGTGCGGGCTACCGCCTCGTGGACTCGGCGTTCAACTACGAGAACGAGGGCTCCGTGGGGCGCGGCGTCGCGGCCTCCGGCGTCCCCCGCTCCGAGGTCATCGTGACGACGAAGCTCCCCGGACGGCACCATCCCCGCGCGACGGCGACCGCCAGCATCGAGGAGAGCCGCTCCCGCCTCGGCCTCGACGCGACCGATCTGCACCTCATCCACTGGCCGAACCCGAGCCAGGACGAGTACGTCGAGGCATGGGAGGCTCTCGTGGAAGCCCAGTCGCGCGGCGTCGTCCGCCAGATCGGGGTCTCGAACTTCCTCCCCGAGCACCTCGAGCGCATCGAACGGGAGACCGGGGTCCGGCCGGTCGTGAATCAGATCGAGGTGCACCCGTACTTCCCGCAGGAGGAGCAGCTGGCCTATCACCGGGAGCGCGGCATCCTCACCGAGGCCTGGAGCCCGCTGGGGCGTGCGCAGGCCCTCCTCGACGAGGACGTCGTCCGCGAGGTGGCCGCCGCTCACGACATCACACCCGCACAGACCGTCCTCGCCTGGCACGTGGCCAGGGAGACGGTCGCGATCCCGAAGGCGTCGTCCGCGGAGCACCAGTCGGCAAACCTCGCCGCCGCCGCCGTCGTGCTCGACGACGCGGAGGTCGCCGCGATCACCGCACTCGGACGCGCGGACGGGCGCCTGTTCGACGGCGATCCTGCCGTGCACGAGGAGTCCTGAGCCGCGAGGGCTCAGACGCTCTGTGTGCCGAGCACGCGCAGGAACTCCAGCTTCCCGGCGGCCCCGCTCCCGGGTTGCGCTGTGAGGACGATGAGCGCCTGCGACTCGTCCTCGGTGAACAGCGCCTGGCAGTCCACCTCGATCTCCCCGAGCTCCGGGTGGACGATCACCTTGCGCTGCTCGAAGCGACGGGCGACCTCGTGGGCCGCCCACAGCCGCACGAACTCGGGGCTCCGTTCCGACAGATCCGCCACGATCTCCCCCGCCCGTGACCGCGCGCCCATGGTGCCGTACGCCGCGCGCAACGCCGCCACCAGCGCCCGTGACTGCCGGGGGTGATCGACCTCCCGGTATCGCCGCCGTTCCTCCTCCGGTCGCGCGAACCAGCGATGGATGCCGCTCCGGTCGAGCCCGGTCAGACCGCTCGCGTCTCCGATCAGCGCCCGCGAGGCGTCGTTCTGCACCAGCACCTCGTCGAGTGCCGAGACCACGAACGCCGGGGTGTCGTGCAGACGGTCGAGCACCCGGAGAATGCCGGGACGGACGTAGTCGGTGATCACCGCGCGATCGGGAGCGCTGAGCCCGCTGAGCCGGTAGAGGTAGTCGCGCTCGTCCGAGGACAGCCGCAGCGCGCGGGCGAGGGCGGCGAGGATCTGGGGGCTCGGCTGCGGGCCCCTGCGCTGCTCGAGACGCGTGTAGTAGTCCGTCGACATGGTCGCCAGCTGCGCGACCTCCTCCCGGCGCAGCCCGGCCGTCCGCCGACGCGGCCCTTCAGGCAGACCCACATCGGCGGGACGGAGCGCCTCCCGACGGCGCAGGAGGAAGTCGGCCAGGGCATCGCGATCCATCCGTGCAGTATCCCCCGGACGTGGGACGGGATCCAGGGACCGCCGATCCCCCGATCAGCCGTCTCTGGCACGGCGCCGGTGCAGCACCGAGGCTGGGGTCATGGACATCACCGGAAACACCATCTTCATCCCCGGCGCGACGAGCGGGATCGGTCTGGCGCTGGCGCTCCGGCTGCAGGAGCGCGGCAACACCGTGATCGTCGGGGGACGCCGCGGGGACCGGCTGACCGCGATCGCCGCCGCGCATCCCGAGCTCCACACCGTCCGGATCGACACCGCGGACCCGACCAGCATCCGCGAGGCTGCGGCCGCGGTCCTCGCCGCGCATCCGACGCTGAACGTGCTGATCACGATGGCGGGCATCATGCGCACGGAGGACTGGACCACGCCGGCCGGCTTCCTGTCCACCGCCGAGGAGACCGTCACGACGAACATCCTCGGCCCGATCCGTCTCATCGCCGCCTTCATCGAGCACCTGCGGGCCCAGCCCGCCGCGACCATCATGACCGTCTCCTCCGGTCTCGCCTTCGCACCCCTGAAGGTCACGCCCACGTACAACGCGAGCAAGGCGGCGATCCACATGCTCAGCGAGTCGCTGCGGCTGCAGCTCGCGGGCACGACCGTCGCGGTGCAGGAGCTCGAGCCGCCCGCCGTGCGCACGGACCTCATGCCCGGGCACGCGGAGAACGAGGCCGCTCTGCCGCTCGACGCGTTCGTCGACGAGGTCATGACGCTCATCGAGACCCAGCCCGACGCGACCGAGATCCAGGTCGAGCGGGTGAAGTTCCTCCGCTACGGCGAGGCGCGCGGCGATTACGACGACGTCGTCACGATGCTCAACCGCTCCGATCCGCACGGCCGGTGAACCCCGGTGGGGCGGACCGCCGCCCCACCGGCCGTCACTCCTGCAGGGATGCGGCGACCGCGGTGAGCGCGCCGGCGGACTGCCGCAGCAGCTCGAGCTCGCGATCCGAGAACGCCGTCGTGCGGATCGGCACGGCCCCGGCGGCGCTGACGATCGACGGCACGGACAGGGCGACGCCGTCGATCCCGTGGAAGTCGCGGAGCACCGTGCTCACGGGCATCACCGCATGCTCGTCCCGGAGGATCGCCTCGACGATGCGCGCGCTGGAGAGCCCGATCGCGTAGTTCGTGGCGCCCTTCCCCTGGATCACCTTGTAGGCGGCGTCCCGGACGTCGACGGCGATCTCGTCCAGCTCCTCCAGGGTGAAGCGCGGGTGCTCCGGGGTCTCCCAGTCGAGGATCGGGACCGTGCCGATCGTCGCCCGCGACCAGAGCGGGAACTCGGTGTCGCCGTGCTCCCCGATGATGTGGGCGTGCACGCTGGCCGTGGACACGCCCGCCCGCTCCCCCAGCTTCCAGCGCAGCCGGGAGGTGTCGAGGACCGTTCCGGAGGCGAAGATGCGCTCCGGGGGCAGGCCCGTCTCCTGCTGAGCGATGACGGTGAGCACATCGCACGGGTTCGTGACGATGACGTAGACCGCGTTCGGCGCGACGGACAGCAGCTCCGGCATCATGCGCCGGATGATGCCGGCGTTCACCCCGGCGAGCTCGGTGCGCGTCTGCCCCGGGTTCTGCTTCGCTCCCGCGGTGATGACCACGACGTGGGAACCGGCCGCCACCGAGATGTCGCTGCCGCCGATGATGTCGCTGCTGCCGGTGAACTGCGTCCCGTGTGCGAGGTCCAGCACCTCCGCCTCGACCTTCTCGGTCGCGATGTCGTACAGCGCGACGTGGCGGGCCGAACCGCGGATCAGAGCCGCATATGCCACGCTCGATCCGACGCTTCCGGCGCCGACGACGGTGAGCTTCGAGTTCTCGATGATCTCCATGCGCCCATCCTGACAGCGCGGTCGCCGTCACGGCAGGGGTCTCGCCGGGAGAATCGCGGGCTCGTCAGATCGCGGCGTCCACGGCGTCGACGGCGGTGGAATGGGTGAACCGGAAGCCGGACCGCTGGAGAGCCTCGGGGCGCACGTCGGCATCGGGGAGCAACAACGAGTCGGCGGCATCGCCGAGGGCGAGGCGCAGGGCCCACCGGGGAGCGGGCAGCCAGAACGGCCGGTGCATCCGCTGCGCGAGCGCGCGACCGATGTCGTTCGCGGACGCCCGGGTGGGCCCGCTGAGGTTGACCGGCCCCGCGAGCTTCTCATCGAGGACATGGCGGATACCGCGCACCTCGTCGTCCAAGGAGATCCACGGCCAGATCTGCGTACCCGGACCCAGGGGGCCGGCGACGCCGAGCTTCGTCAGCGTGACCATGGGCCGGAGCACACCCCGGCGGTGGATCACCGGTGCCGTCCGCAGCAGCGCGACCCGCGTGTGGTCCTCCGCTCGTCGCGCGGCTGTCTCCCAGCGCACGGTGAGGTCGGCCAGGAAGGTGCTCCCGGGGCCGGAGTGCTCGGTGAGCACCTCGCCGGGCGCCGATCCGTAGTAGCCCACGGCGGAGGCGGAGAGGAAGGCGGGCGCGTCGGTGCGCAGAGCGCGCAGCGCGGTGGTGAGCGTGTTCGTCGCGTCGAGCCGCGATTCGACGAGCTGGCGGCGGTACCCGCGCGTCCACGGCAGCCGGCCGACGCTCGCACCCCCGAGGGCGACGACGGCCTCCGCCCCGGCGAGTGCGTCGGGATCGAGGGACGCCTCCCCCGGAGCCCACTCGATCTCGCCCTCCGCCTGCGGGGGACGCCGCACGAGGGTGCTCACCTCGATGCCGTCCGCCCGCAGGGAGGCGGCGAGAGCGGAACCGATGAGGCCTGATGCCCCGCTGATGACGATGCGTCGCGTCATTGCGCTCCCCGCTGCAAACGTTACGGGTGGGCCCTGCCGGGATCGAACCGACGACATCCACGGTGTAAACGTGGCGCTCTACCAGCTGAGCTAAAGGCCCTGGTGCGCTCAGTCTATCCGGGCGCGGATGCGCACCCGTGTCGTGGAAGAGGGATAGGCTGAGGTCGGCGCGCGTTGTGCACGGCCGACAAGGCTGCCCGTGTCGCTTCCCGTTTCCTTGGCATGACCTGCCAGCTTGACGAAAGGTTCCCCCGTGACCGTCCACGACCAGGATCCGTACTCTCAGGGCCCCCTCGACAGCGATCCGGAAGAGACCGGTGAGTGGCAGCAGTCGCTCGACGAGCTGGTGGACGCCAAGGGCCACGGCCGCGGGCGCGAGATCATGCTCAGCCTGCTCAAGCGCTCCAAGGAACTGCACCTGAACGTGCCGATGGTTCCGACCACCGACTACATCAACACCATCGCCCCGGAGAACGAGCCCGAGTTCCCCGGTGACGAGGAGATCGAGCGGCGTTACCGCGCCTGGATCCGCTGGAACGCCGCCATCACGGTGCACCGCGCCCAGCGCCCCGGCATCGGCGTCGGTGGTCACATCTCCACCTACGCGTCCTCGGCCGCGCTGTACGAGGTGGGCTTCAACCACTTCTTCAAGGGCGCGGACCACCCCGGTGGCGCCGACCAGATCTTCATCCAGGGCCACGCCTCCCCCGGCACCTACGCCCGCTCCTTCCTCGAGGGTCGCCTCACCGAGGACCAGCTCGACGGCTTCCGCCAGGAGAAGTCGCACGCGCCGAACGGCATCCCGTCGTACCCGCACCCGCGCCTCATGCCGGAGTACTGGCAGTTCCCGACGGTGTCGATGGGTCTCGGCCCGATCAACGCCATCTACCAGGCGATGTCCAACAAGTACCTCGAGAACCGCGGCATCAAGGACACCTCGCAGTCGCACGTCTGGGCCTTCCTCGGCGACGGCGAGATGGACGAGGTCGAGAGCCGCGGACAGCTCCAGGTCGCGGCGAACGAGGGCCTCGACAACCTCACCTTCGTCGTGAACTGCAACCTCCAGCGTCTCGACGGCCCGGTGCGCGGCAACGGCAAGATCGTCCAGGAGCTGGAGTCGTTCTTCCGCGGCGCCGGCTGGAACGTCATCAAGGTGGTCTGGGGCCGCGAGTGGGACGACCTGCTCGCCCGTGACACCGAGGGTGCACTGCTCAACCTCATGAACGTCACCCCCGACGGCGACTACCAGACGTACAAGGCCGAGTCCGGCGCATACATCCGCGAGCACTTCTTCGGCCGCGACGAGCGCGCCGCCGCGCTCGTCAAGGACTACTCCGACGACGACATCTGGAACCTCAAGCGGGGTGGCCACGACTACCGCAAGGTCTACGCCGCGTTCAAGGCCGCGACCGAGCACAAGGGCAAGCCGACCGTCATCCTCGCGAAGACCGTCAAGGGCTACGGGCTCGGCCCGCAGTTCGAGGGCCGCAACGCGACCCACCAGATGAAGAAGATGACGCTGGACAACCTCAAGACGTTCCGCGACGCGATGCACATCCCGATCACGGACGCGCAGCTCGAGGAGAACCCGTACCTGCCCCCGTACTACAACCCGGGACCGCAGGACGAGACGATCCAGTACATGCTCGAGCGCCGCAAGGCCCTCGGCGGCTTCCTCCCGGAGCGCCGCTCGACGCACGTCGGCCTGTCCCTCCCCGAGGAGAACGCCTACGCGCTCCCGAAGAAGGGCTCGGGAACGCAGGAGATCGCCACGACCATGGCGTTCGTCCGTCTGCTGAAGGACCTGCTGCGCTCGAAGGAGTTCGGCCACCGCATCGTGCCGATCATCCCGGACGAGGCGCGCACGTTCGGCATGGACGCGTACTTCCCGACCGCGAAGATCTACAACCCGAACGGCCAGCACTACACGTCGGTCGACCGGGAGCTGCTGCTCGCCTACAAGGAGAGCCCGCAGGGCCAGATCGTCCACGTCGGCATCAACGAGGCGGGCGCTCTCGCGGCATTCACCGCCGCGGGCACGTCGTACGCGACGCACGGCGAGCCGCTCATCCCGATCTACATCTTCTACTCAATGTTCGGCTTCCAGCGCACCGGCGACGCCCAGTGGGCCGCCGGCGACCAGATGGCCCGCGGCTTCATCATCGGCGCCACCGCCGGCCGCACCACCCTCACGGGTGAGGGCCTCCAGCACGCCGACGGACACTCGCACCTGCTCTCCTCCACCAACCCGGCGACGGTCTCCTACGACCCGGCGTACGGCTATGAGATCGCGCACATCATGCGCTCCGGTCTCGAGCGCATGTACGGCGGGCAGCACGAAGACCCGAACGTCATGTACTACCTCACGGTGTACAACGAGCCGATGGTGCAGCCCGCCGAGCCGGCCGACGTGGATGTGGACGGCATCGTCCGCGGCATCCACCGCGTCGCCGTCGGCGAGGGCGACGGCCCGCGCGCGCAGCTCTTCGCCTCCGGCGTCGGTCTGCCGTGGGCGCTCGAGGCGCAGGAGCTGCTGAAGAAGGACTGGGGCGTGGTCGCCGACGTGTGGTCCGTCACCTCGTGGACCGAGCTGCGCCGCGACGGCCTCGCCGCCGACGAGCACAACTTCCTCCACCCGGAGCAGGAGCCGCGCACCGCGTACCTCACGCAGAAGCTCCAGGGCGCTGAAGGTCCCGTCGTCGCGGTGAGCGACTTCATGCACGCCGTGCAGGACCAGATCCGCCCGTGGGTCCCGAACCGCTTCGCCACCCTCGGTGCGGACGGCTTCGGCTTCTCGGACACCCGCGCCGCGGCCCGCCGCTTCTTCAAGATCGACGGCCCGTCGATCGTCGTGCGCACCCTGCAGGCACTGGCCGAGGAGGGCAAGGTCGACCGCGGCCTCTCCGCTCAGGCCATCGAGAAGTACCGCCTGCACGACGTGAACGCCGGCACGAGCGGCAACGCAGGCGGCGAAAGCTGAGCCCTCGGTGACACCCGCCTCCGCCGCCGGCATGGACAAGGCCGCCACGCTCACCTGGCTGCGCCGGATCTCCGGCGACATCGCCACGGTGACCATCAAGCGGCTGGAGGACACCCTCCCCTGGTACGCCGACATGCCACCGGCCCGCCGCTCCGCGGTCGGGCTGGTGGCGCAGGCGGGCATCACGTCGTTCATCCAGTGGTACGACGACCCGACGTCCACCCCGTGGATCGCCGCGGACATCTTCGCCGCCGCTCCCCGTGAGCTGCTGCGGAGCGTGAGCCTGCAGCAGACTCTCCAGCTCATCCGCGTCACCGTCGAGGTGACCGAGGAGCGGGTCGCGGGGAAGGGCGAGGATCTCCGCGAGGCGATCCTGCTCTACTCGCGGGACGTGGCGTTCGCCGCCGCCGACGTCTACGCCCGTGCCGCCGAGGCCCGCGGGCTGTGGGACGCGCGGCTCGAGGCGCTCGTCGTCGACTCGATCCTCACGGGCGAAGCCGACGAGGAGCTGCCCAGCCGGATCGCCGCACTCGGATGGCACGGCCATGGAGAGGTCGCGGTCCTGGTCGGCACCACGCCCCCGCAGTTCGACGTTGACCTCGTGCGCCGGACGGCGCGGAAGCTCGCCGTCGACGTCCTCATCGGCGTGCAGGGCTCGCGACTCGTCCTCGTGCTCGGGCGCGCGCGGGTCGAGGGCCAGGAGGGAGAGGACGAGGAGCTCGGGTTCCAGGAGATCGCCTCGCGTCTGGAGCCGTCCTTCGGTCCCGGCTTCGTCGTGCTGGGCCCGGCGGTCGCCGCCCTCGTCGACGCCAGTCAGAGCGCTCGCGCAGCCCTGGCCGGATTCGCGGTGGCCCGCGCCTGGCGGAGCGCACCGCGGCCCGTCGAAGCCGACGACCTGCTTCCGGAGCGCGCCCTCGCCGGCGACCCCCTCGCGAAGCAGACCCTCATCGAGCGCATCTACCGCCCTTTGCAGGCGCATTCCACCGATCTCGTCACGACGCTCTGGAGCTACCTCGACAACGGCCGCTCGCTCGAGGCGACGGCTCGCGAGCTCTTCGTGCATCCGAACACCGTGCGCTACCGCCTCAAGCGGGTGAGCGAGGTCATCGGGTGGGACGCGACCGGACCCCGCGAGGCCCTCATCCTGCAGACCGCGCTCATCCTCGGCTCCATCGGGGCGGCCGAGCAGGTCCGGCGCCGTCCGCCGCTGCGCCGCCCTCCGCGCTGAGCCGCGCGCGATCTGTGCGCCACACACAAGGGTTTCGCGCAATCTTGTGATGGATCATCCACCGTTCTGCCTCGATCGTTGGCAGACTGGGTGGGTGATTGTCGTCGTCTGCCCTGGACAGGGCTCGCAGACCCCCGGATTCCTCGCCCCCTGGCTCGAGCTCGACGGAGTGGAGGAGCGTCTCGCCGCCTACTCCGAGGCCGCGCAGCTCGATCTCCGCGCGCACGGCACCGAGTCGGACGCGGACACCATCCGCGACACCCGCGTCGCGCAGCCGCTGATCGTGGCCGCCTCCCTCGTCGCCGGTGACGCCCTCGTGGCCGCTGCCGGCCGCCGCGCCGACGGCATCGCCGGGCACTCCGTCGGGGAGATCGCGGCGCTCGTCGGCAGCGGCGTGCTGGACGCCGAGACGGGCATGCGCCTCGTCGGCATCCGCGGGCGGGCGATGGCCGATGCCGCCGCCCAAACCCCGACAGGGATGAGCGCGGTGCTCGGCGGCGATGAGGAGACTCTCCTCGCGCGGCTCGCCGAACTCGGCCTCGCGCCGGCGAACTTCAACGGCGGCGGGCAGATCGTCGTCGCCGGTCCCCTTCCGGCCCTGGCGGCTCTCGCCGAGGAGCCGGTCAAGGGCACGCGCGTGGTGCCGCTCCAGGTCGCCGGCGCGTTCCACACCGACTACATGGCCTCCGCCGTCGCGACGCTCCGCGACGCGGTCGCCGACGTGCAGCCGTCCGATCCCGGGATCACGCTCTGGACCAACCGCGACGGCTCGGTCGTGACCGAAGGCCGGACGGCGCTCGACTACCTCGTCGACCAGGTCTCCTCCCCCGTCCGGTGGGACCTCTGCATGGCCTCGTTCGCCGACGCCGGCGTGACGGGCGTCATCGAACTCGCCCCCGCGGGCGCCCTCGTCGGTCTCGCCAAGCGCGGCCTGCGCGGCGTACCCACGGTCGCCGTGAGAACCCCCGAAGACCTCGAAGCCGCCGTCGCGCTGCTGAACGGAGAAGCCGCATGACCGCCTCCCTCGCCCAGATCGCCGGGCCCGCCTACACCCGCATCTACGCGTTCGGCGCGGCTCGCGGCGAGAACGCGGTGCCCAACGAAGACCTCATCGGGCCGATCGACTCCAGCGACGAGTGGATCCGTCAGCGCACCGGCATCGTCACGCGCGCCCGGGCCGACAAGGGGACGGACGCCATCGACCTCGCGACCGCGGCGGCAGCCGAGGCCATCGAGAAGTCGGGTGTCCCCGCCGACCAGGTCGACCTCGTCATCGTCGCGACCATCAGTAACCCGAAGCAGACGCCGTCGGTCTCGGCCATCGTCGCCGACCGAGTCGGGGCCAACCCGGCCGCGGCCTACGACATCAACGCGGCCTGCGCCGGCTACGCCTATGCGGTCGCGCAGGCGGACGCGCTCATCAAGGCCGGAGCCGCCCGCCACGCCCTCGTGATCGGCACGGAGAAGCTCTCCGACGTCGTCGACCCGACCGACCGCAGCATCTCGTTCCTCCTCGGCGACGGCGCCGGCGCCGCACTCATCGGCCCGAGCGACACGCCGGGCATCGCCCCCGCGGTCTGGGGCAGCGACGGCTCCAAAGCCGACGCCGTGGGCATGAACGGCACCCTCACCGACTTCCGCGACGGTGTGGTGCCGTGGCCGACACTCCGCCAGGAGGGCCCGACGGTCTTCCGCTGGGCCGTGTGGGAGATGGCCAAGGTGGCCCGCGAGGCGCTGGACAAGGCCGGGATCGAGGCCTCCGACCTCGCCGCCTTCATCCCGCACCAGGCCAACATGCGCATCATCGACGAGTTCGCCAAGCAGCTCGGCCTGCCGGAGACCACCGTCATCGCCCGCGACATCGAGACCACCGGCAACACGTCGGCCGCCTCGATCCCCCTCGCCAGCCACCGCCTCATGGCCGAGCACCCGGAGCTCTCCGGCGGTCTCGCCCTGCAGATCGGCTTCGGCGCCGGCCTCGTCTTCGCAGCCCAGGTCGTCGTCCTCCCCTGAAGACGCGACGACCTTCCCTAGACTGTTCCACGGTTCCGAATACAACCCGCAAGAAAGAGGAAGACCACCATGGCTTTCACCAACGATGAGGTCCTCGCCGGCCTCGCAGAGCTGATCACCGACGAGACCGGCATCAACGCCAGCGAGGTCGCCCTGGAGAAGTCGTTCACGGACGACCTCGACATCGACTCGATCTCGATGATGACGATCGTCGTCAACGCCGAGGAGAAGTTCGGCGTCACCATCCCGGACGACGAGGTCAAGAACCTGAAGACCGTCGGCGACGCCGTCAACTTCATCGTCGCGGGCCAGGAGTAATCCCGGCAGGATGCCACCCTCGCCCCGCGCGGGGCGTGGCATCCTCCGGCCCTGCCCATCCCCCGCACGAACTCGTTTCGACAAGGAACCACACCTCATGACCAAGCGCATCGTCGTCACCGGCATCGGCGCCACCTCCGCCATCGGCGGGACGGCCCCGGAGAACTGGGACAACCTTCTCGCCGGTGCCTCCGGCGCCCGCACGATCGAGCACGACTGGGTGCAGGAGTACGACCTGCCCGTCACGTTCGCCGCCTCCGCGAGCGTCCGCCCGGAAGAGGTGCTGCCCCGCCACGAGGCGAAGCGTCTCGACCCCTCTTCGCAGTTCGCGCTCATCGCGGCGCGCGAGGCCTGGGAGGACGCGGGCTCGCCCGAGGTCGCTCCCGAGCGCCTCGGCGTCGACTTCGCGACCGGGATCGGCGGCCTCTGGACGCTGCTCGACGCCTGGGACACGCTGCGCGAGAAGGGCCCCCGCCGGGTCATGCCGCTGACCGTGCCGATGCTGATGCCGAACGCGGCCGCCGGCAACCTGTCGCTGCAGTTCGAGGCCCGCGCCTATGCGCAGACCGTCGTCAGCGCGTGCGCCTCCAGCACCGAGTCGATCATCCACGCCTTCCACCACCTGCAGGAGGGGCTGGCCGACGTCGTCATCGCCGGCGGCACCGAGTCGGCGATCCACCCGATCACGATGGCCGCGTTCGCGTCCGCGCAGGCGCTGTCGCGCCGCAACGACGACCCGGCCCACGCCTCCCGACCCGGCGCGATCGACCGCGACGGCTTCGTGATGGGCGAGGGCGCCGCGGCCCTCATCCTCGAGACCGAGGAGCACGCCAAGGCCCGCGGCGCGAAGATCTACGGCTACGTCCTCGGCGGTGGCGTGACCGCCGATGCGTACCACATCACCGGCAACGACCCGGAGGGCAAGGGGGCGGCGCGTGCCGTCGTCCAGGCACTCGAGGAGGCCGGCATCACGCCCGACCAGGTGACGCACATCAACGCCCACGCGACCTCGACCCCGGTCGGCGACCCCAACGAGTACGTCGCGCTGAAGAACGTCTTCGGCGACCGGATCGACGAGATCCCGGTGTCGGCCACCAAGGCGTCGACCGGACACCTCCTGGGCGGGACCGGCGCGCTGGAGGCGATCTTCTCCCTCCTCGCGCTGCGGGACCGCGTGGCCCCGCCGACGATCAACATGACCGAGCCGGACCCGGAGGTGCCGTTCCGTCTGTCCGGAGAGGCGGCTCCGCTCGGCGACGGCCCGCAGATCGCCATCAGCAACTCGTTCGGCTTCGGCGGACACAACGCCGTGCTCGTGCTCGGCGGCGTCGACTGACCGTTTCCGCGCCCACGATGCGCGGTCCGCTCTGGCCCTTCGACGGGCTCAGGGACCCAGGCGCGCGCTCGCCCCGACGGCAAGGCGCTGCGAACGCTCCCGGCGGCGGCGCTCGATCCGCGGGAGGAACCAGCCGATCAACGGGCCGACGCCGAAGGCGAACAGCACGGTGCCGACGCCCACCGGACCGCCGAGCAGGAAGCCGATCAGCAGCACGGACCCCTCGATGACCGTCCGCGCCAGCCAGACCGGCCATCGGGTCACCCGGACGAGCCCCGTCATGAGTCCGTCGCGCGGTCCGGGGCCGAAGTCCGCCGCGATGTAGAGCCCGGTCGCGAACGCCAGCAGCACGAGTCCGAAGACGAACATGGGCGCCCCCACCCACACGGACGGCGGAGCAGGCAGCACGAGGAGCGTGAGATCGGCGAACGGGCCGATGAGCAACGCGTTGAGCAGGGTGCCGAGGCCCACCCGTTGACGGAGCGGGATCCACAGCAGCAGGACGACGATCGAGATCAGCACGGTGACGACGCCGTACCCGAGTCCCGTCCAGCGTGCGACACCCAGCGACAGGACATCCCAGGGAGCGACGCCGATGCCGCCGCGCACCATGAAGCCGAGCGCGACGCCGTAGAGGAAGAGCCCGCCCACGAGCTGCGCCAGCCGCTCGACCAGGTCTCGGCGGCTGGTCGCGGTGAAGGGTAGGAAGACGGCACGGAAGAGCATCTCCCCATCGTGGCCCGGACGAAGGCGTCCCGAGACCGACCACTGAGCGAAAAGTGGCCTGCACATGGAAGGCCACTTTGCGGCAGGCTGGAGGCATGGCCTCCCGTCTCGTCACTCAGCTCGGTACGCAGGACATCGACGATGCCTCGGCGTCGGGCCTGGCTGACCGCATCAGGGCCCTCATCCTCGATGGACGACTCACGGTCGGCGAGCGACTGCCGAGCGAACGGGCCCTCGCCCTCGAACTGAGGCGGTCACGCTCGACCATCACCCGCGCCTACGGCGTTCTCGAGGCCGGCGGCTATGTGTCCCGGCATCATGGCGGAAGCACCAGAGTGACCCTCCCGCACGGCCCGGCGGCCGCCGCCCCCGACGCGGACGACGAGGCGATCGACCTGTCGATCGCCTCGATGGACTCGACCCCCGGCCTGTACGACGCGACCGTGCGGTCCCTCCCCCGGCTGGCGGCCCTGCGGGGGACGAGCGGCTACTCGCTGCAGGGCCTTCCCGAGCTCCGAGAAGCCGTGGCCCGCCGATTCACCGAACGCGGCGCGGCGACCTCGGCCGACGAGATCATGATCACCTCGGGCGCCCTGAACGCCGTCAACCTCATCCTCACGGCGATCGGCCGCCGCGGCGAACGCGCCCTCGTGGAGCAGCCGACCTTCCCGCATGCGCTCGAGGCTCTGCACCGGCACGGCTACCGCCTGGTGCCGACACCGGTCGACACCGACGGCTGGGACGCCCGGCACCTCACCGACACCCTGCGGACAGCGCGCCCGCACGTCGCGTACCTCATCCCGGACTTCCACAACCCCACCGGAGCGACGCTGCCGCAGGAGGAGCGGTCCCGGATCGCGACGACGGCCCGCAACACCGGCACGCACCTGATCGTCGACGAGACGACGGCGGAGCTGGACATCGACCGGGGATGGGCTCCGACGCCGATGGCAGCCGAGGGCCCGAACGTGATCACGGTGGGATCGATGTCGAAGATCGCGTGGGGAGGCATGCGCATCGGCTGGATCCGCGCCGAGCGCTCGGTCATCGCCCGGCTGCTGGCCGTCCGCCCCTCGTTCGAGCTCGGCACGGCCCTCCTCGAGCAGTGCATCGCCGTGGAGCTGCTCGACGACGTCCCGGCACTGACCCAGCACGTCCGGCGACGGCTCACGGCCGGGCGGGATGCCGTGACCGCGGGAATCGCCGGGATCCCGGGGATGCGGATGCCGGAGACGCCCGGCGGCCTCTCCGCCTGGATCGATCTCGGCGCCCCGTTGTCGACTACGCTCTCCCTCGCCGCCCGGGAGCGGGGACTCATCCTCCCGCCTGGGCCGCGCTTCACCACCGGAGGCGTGCTGGAGCGGCGGCTCCGGGTCCCGATCACGCTGCCGCCCGAGCGTGCGGCGGAGGCGATGACGCGCCTGGCACAGGCCTGGGCGGACGTGCGCGGCGGTGGAGTCCGCACCGTCGACGACCTCGCGCACGCCGCCGTGATCTGACCGGCGCAGACGAAGACCCCGCCCGGGCGCCCGGGGCGGGGTCTTCGTCGAGCGGAGCGGGGATTCGTCTTCTCAGCGTCCGGGATCACTCACCGGAATCCGATACTCACGCCTCCGCGCTCCCGGTCTCAGCGGTCGGTCAGCCGACCTTGTGGAGCCAGACGACGCGCGCGTCGTCGCTGGCGTGACGGAAGGGCTCCAGCTCCTCGTCCCAGGCGGAGCCCAGGGCGATGTCGAGCTCGCGCTGCAGCTCAACGGCGTTGCCCGCGGCGATCTCCATCGCGTAGCGGATGCGGTCCTCACCGATGACGATGTTGCCGGCGGCATCGGTCTGGGCGTAGTGGATGCCGAGGTCCGGCGTGTGCAGCCACCGACCGCCGTCACTGCGCGGTGTGGGATCCTCGGTCACCTCGAACCGGAGGTGCTCCCAGCCCCGGATCGCGGTCGCGAGGGCAGCACCAGTACCGACGGGACCGTCCCAGTAGAACTCGGCGCGGCGCGCGCCGGTCAGCACGGGCTGCTCGGTCCAGTCGAAGTTCACCGCACGCCCGATAGCGCGACCCACCGCCCATTCCAGGTGCGGGCAGAGCGCGCGAGGCGCCGAGTGGATGAACACCACTCCGCGTGCGTAAGCCGTCGCCATGATCTCTCCGTTTCATCAGGTGCGTCTTCCCCTACGACCTGAACCACGAAGTGGCGAGAGTATGCGGTTGTGCGCCCATTCTCGCCGAGTTCCCGCGAAATCACAAGCATGTGATTCGACGACGAAGGCCCCGGTCCGCGGACCGGGGCCTTCGGGCGCTTCGACGAGCTCAGCGACCCGGCATGGGGACGCTCAGGCCTCGCTCATGGCCTGCTTGACCTGCTGGCCCTTCGCGGCGTAGTAGGCCGCGCGAGCAGCGTCCTTGCGGGCCTGCTCGGCGTAGCCGAACTCGAGCACGTCCTGCGGGACCTCGACGTTCGGGACGTCGTCGGTGCCGTGGTACTTCTCGATGTAGGCGTCGAGCTCGGGACCGGAGGTCCACGAGGTGATGAGGCAGTAGCGCGGGTCGGTGCCGTTGTGGGTGGCCGCGTGCCACAGACGCTGGGTGTCGACGATGAGCTGGGCACCGGCCGGCAGGGCGATGCGGTACTCGATGCTGGGGTCCGTGCGGTTCTCACGCAGGACGAAGTAGCTGTCCTTGTCGTCCGTCAGGTTGAAGAATCCGCGCACGACCCAGCCGGTGCCGTCCGGGTTCAGGCGATTGTTGTCGTCCTGGTGGAGGTTGTAGAGGCAGTCGCCGTACGGGGTCGGCTGCAGCTCGATGACGCGGCAGCGGCCGACGTTCGCGCCGGGCTCCTGCGCACGGCGCGTGAGGTTCGGGGCCTTGGCGGTCTGCTCGTCGATCCAGACGCCGTCCTTGTCGGTGCGCGGCGGCTTGTGGTTCCAGAAGCCGTTGCACTCGATGTCGCCGAAAGCGCTGGCGAGGGGCGCGAACCGGGTGTCGCCCGAGGACTTCCAGTCGACGTACTCGATGTCGAGCCACTCCTTGGGGTCGGCCTCCTGGTCGTAGCTGTCGAGGACGACGAAGCCCTTCTCCTCCAGCGCTGCGGACTTGATGTATCCCATGATCGAGTCATGTTCCTTTCATCGGGGGCCAGCACGTTTTAACAGGCCCTGATAAGGCAAGGCTAACAGCGGGACCTGGCGCTCCCCCGGAGGGTCGCCGTGGATAAGCGAATAGACTGGGCGGGGCACCCGGCGCGTCCGTGGCGCCTGTCGCTACGGGAGGACGAGACACCAGCATGAGCACCGCGACCAACGTCGAGGCGACGGCAGTCAACACGATCGAATGGCTCGCGGCGGGACGCACGACCATCGTCGTCCCGGTCTACCAGCGGCAGTACCGCTGGGACATCGGCGGCTGCGAGCGGCTCCTCTCCGACGTCAGGGCGGTGGCCGCGGAAGACGACGCGCATCGCCATTTCATCGGTTCGATCCTCTCCGCCGAGGACGGCTCCGGTCCGGACGCCGACCTCATCCTCATCGACGGGCAGCAGCGCCTCACCACGCTCATGCTCCTCGTCGCCGCGCTGCATCACTCGGTGCGCGACCGCGATCCGGAGCTCGCCGCCGACCTCGCCCGCGTGCTGGTCCGCCCCGACGATCCCGAGCGCACGAAGCTCCGTCCACACGACGCCTGGGCCGATCTCTACGAGTCGGTCGTGCTCGATCGCCGGGACGACGTCGACCGCGAATCGCGCTTCGACGACAACTACGCGTTCTTCCGCAGCCAGATCCATGCCGACGAGGTGCCGTTCATCTGGCAGGGGCTGCAGCGCCTGGAGCACGTCTCGATCACGCTCGGCGCCCAGGCCAACGCGCAGCAGATCTTCGAAAGCCTGAACTCCACCGGCGAGCCGCTGCGGGATCACGAGCTGATCCACAACTACATCCTCATGGGGCTGAACCACGCCGAGCAGATGGATGTGGAAGCGCGGTTCTGGCTGCCGATCGAGCAGCACACGGGCGAGGCGATCGGCGCTTTCTGGCGCCACTACCTCGTGCTCGTGACGGGGCGTGAGGTGGCGGCGAACGGCGAGCACGGCGTGTACAGCGCCTTCCGCCAGTCGTTCCCGCGCGTCGACGTCGCCCACCTCCAGGCCGACGCCGAGACGTGGCGGCACTATGCGGAGATCTACGGCATCCTCCTCGATCCGACGAAGGAGCAGGACCCGGAGATCGCGCGGCAGCTGCGGTACGTGAACACGTTCGGACGCTCCTCCTCCCCGCTGGTCATGAGCGCCTACAGCGATCACGCGCGTGGCCTCATCGACCGGAGCCAGCTCCTCGAGACGCTCGAGTGGCTGCAGGCGATGTTCCTTCGTCGCGCGCTCGTGAACCTTCCCGCCGAACGCCTGATCGCCCGGCTCTGCCGTGCCCGCCGCGACGGACACGACGCCCTCGCCCGCGCCATCGCGCGCATCACCCCGTCGGACGAGCGGGTCAGCGCCGTGCTCAAATACAGCGAGCTGCCGTATCCGGCCTACGTGCTCGGCCGGCTCGAGGGCGTCGACGACGTGGACGGCTTCGACGTCGAGCACATCGCGCCCGCCGTGCCCGGCGACGCCTGGTCCGGCGACGGCGTGCGTCCCTGGAGCGAGTACTCCGAGGACGAGCAGAACAGCCACCGCGCCCTCGCACCGACCCTCGGCAACCTCACGCTCCTGGAGCAGGGGCTGACGGAGCGGGTGTTCGGCGCTTCCTTCCCCGCCAAACGCGATGAGGCCTACGCCCGCAGCGCGGTGCCGGCCACCCGCGCCCTTGCCGCAGAGGAATCCTGGGGCACGGCGGCCATCACCGCACGAACGGTGGCGCTGACGGCCGACCTCGTCCGCGTGTGGGCACGACCCGCGCTGCCCGAGATCGACGACGACGGCCTCACCCCGATCCTCGACGCCGTGCGCCGCCGCGGCTGGCCCGCGGGGTGGGAGCGCGAGTTCGACTACGTGGAGTACCGCGGCGAGCGGTGGGAGGTGTACGACGTCAAGCACCTGTTCAACCGTGTGTTCCGTCGCGCATGGACCGACACGACCGAGGCCGCTCTGGCGTACTGCGCGACCCACGGCGGCCCGATCTACCGCGACAAGGCGTGGAAGGGGCAGTGGGACGACCTCGATGACACGCACTTCCTCTACATGGGCTGGGACTCGAACTACATGATGACGGCCGTCCAGGGCGTCCTCGACGAGTCCGGTATCGCCGCCGAGGTCTTCGTGAAGTACTCCTACATCGGGAATGTGATGTGACCATGACCACTGTCATCCGCCGCCGCCTGCTCGACCTCGCCGTCGAGGAGCACACGCTCACGGTCCCCCTCGTCTGGGAGGACCCGGCAGACACCCGCACGATCGATGTGTTCGCCCGCGTCGTCGCACGGGAGGGCGGCGAGGCGCTCCCCTACCTGGTCTTCCTGCAGGGCGGGCCGGGCCACGAGGCGCCGCGCCCCTTCCACTCCTCCACGGCGCCGGCGTGGCTGGATCAGGCCCTCGCGCACTATCGGCTCGTGCTCCTGGACCAGCGCGGCACCGGCCTTTCCTCCCCCGTCGGCGACGGCGACCTCGCGCAGGGCGCCGAAGCCGTCGCCGAGTACCTGACGCACCTGCGTGCCGATGCCATCGTGCGCGACTGCGAGGCACTGCGGGAGCATCTGGGGGCATCGACCTGGAGCGTCCTCGGGCAGTCGTTCGGCGGGTTCACGACGCTGGCGTACCTGTCGACCCACGCGGATTCCCTCGACGACGTCTTCATCACCGGCGGTCTCAGCACGGTCGAGCGCGATCCGGACGAGGTGTACGCGCTCTGCTACGACAAGATGCGCACGGCCTCGGAGCGGTACTACCGCCGCTTCCCGTTGCACCGCGACGTCATGCGACGCCTGATCGATCTCGCGGACGCCGGTGAGCTCGTCCTTCCCGACGGCGAGGTCGTGTCACGTTCCCGCCTGCGCTCCGTCGGCTCCGCTCTCGGCACCGACGACGGCTGGCAGACGGTCTGGTCCTTGCTGGAGCGGGATCCCGCGTCCAACGCCTTCCGGCACGACCTGCAGCACGCCATGCCCTTCGGCGGCCGCAACCCGCTGTACTACGCCTTCCACGAGTCGAGCTATGCGAACGGACACACCACGCGGTGGTCCGCCGAGCGCGTCGAGCCGGCCGATTTCCGCGACGATCCGACGCTCTTCACGGGCGAGCACATCCGCCGCGAGTGGGCCGACACCGTCCCGGCGCTGCAGCCCTGGCGGGAGGTGACGTCGATCCTGGCGGAGCACCCCTGGCCGCGGATCTACCACACCGCCGCCCTCGCCGCCTCCGGGGCGACGGGCGCGGCCGCCGTCTACGTGAACGACGTGTATGTGCCCCTGGAGTTCTCGCTGGAGACCGCCCGTCTCCTCCCCGGCGTGACGCCCTGGGTGACGAGCGAGCACGAGCACAACGGCCTGCGGATGGGGCCCGTGCTGGAGCGGCTGATCGACCTCGCCCACGGACGCCGCATCCGCTGACCTCCGCCGCGCGACGGATGCCACCGCCGCGCTCCGCGATCTATCCTGGGGCCATGGAGCATCTGCTCGGGTGGACCACGATCGTCCTCGTGCTCGGCACGGGGCCGGTGCTGTTCTTCGTGGGCATCCGGCATGCCCTCTCCCGTCGTCCGGTCGAGGAGAAGTACGAGCAGGCCGGCTCGGGAGGGCTCGTCGGCGTCTTCGACGCGGTGTGGTCCCCCACCGCGCACGAGGCCGGCCAGGAGCGGGACCGGCAGACCCGGCGCACGGCCCCGGCGCCGACCCCCGGAGATCCGCCGGGCCGCATCGAGCGCGGACGCATCGTCATCGACGTCTGAGCGCCTCGTCCACCCCGGACATGACGAAGGCCCCGCACTCCGAGGAGTACGGGGCCTTCGTGGGCGGTCTTACTTGGAGGAGCCGCCGAAGCCCTTGAAGCGCTGGTTGAACTTCTCCACGCGGCCGGCCGAGTCCATGATGCGCTGCTTGCCCGTGTAGAAGGGGTGCGAGGCCGAGGAGATCTCGACGTCGATCACCGGGTACTCCACGCCGTCCAGCTCGATCGTCTTGTCGCTCGTGACGGTGGAGCGGGTGAGGAAGGTCTCGCCCGAGCCCAGGTCGCGGAACACGACAGCCTTGTAGTCGGGGTGAATGTCAGTCTTCATGGGATTCCTTTGTTGCTGCCCTGGATTGTGCCAGGGACGAGGGAAGTCTGTGGTGCCGAGTGCACCAAGGATCGATTCTACCAGTACTTCGACAAGCTCAGTAACCCAGCGGGGACCGAACTCAGTGACCCAGCGGGGACCGAGGTCAGGAGGCGGCGCGGGCGGAGTAGCGCCCGTCCTCGCTGCTGAGCGCGATCGGCATCCCGAAGGTCTCGCCCAGGGCATCCGCGGTGAGCGTCTCCGCGATCGGGCCCGCGGCGACCACGGCGCCGTCGCGGATCAGCAGCACGTGCGTGAACCCGACGGGGATCTCCTCGACGTGGTGGGTGACCATGAGCATCGCGGGCGTCGTCGGCGCCGACGCATAGCCGCCGAGCAGAGCCAGCAGCTCCTCGCGCGACCCGAGGTCGAGCGAGGCCGTCGGCTCGTCGAGCAGCAGGAGCTCCGGGTCCGTCATGACCGCCCGGGCGATCTGCACGCGCTTCTGCTCGCCGTCGCTCAGCGTGCCGAAGGTGCGGTCGGCGAGGTGCGCGAGACGCCAGTCGCCCAGCACGCGCAGCGCACGCCGCTCATCGATGTCCTCGTAGCTCTCGTTCCAGCGTCCGAGCACGGAGTACGCCGCCGTGAGGACGGTGTTGAGCACCGTCTCGTCACGCGGGATGCGCTTGGCCATGGCGGACGACGCGAACCCGATCCGCGGACGGATCTCGAAGACGTCGGCGCGTCCGAGTGTCTCGCCGAGGACGGTGACCGTGCCCGAGGTGGGGTGCATCAGCGTGTCGGCGAGCTGCAGCAGGGTCGTCTTCCCCGCACCGTTCGGCCCGAGGATCACCCATCGCTGATCGTCAGAGACCTGCCAGGTCACGTGATCGATGATGTTGCGCCCCTCTCGGCGCACGACGACGTCGGTGAACTCCAGAGCGATCGGCATACCGAAAGCCTATCGGCTCAGGCGGACAGCTCTGCGTAGAGCGCGCGGGTCTCGTCGGCGATCGCGCCCCAGCTGAACTGCGTGCGGGCCCGCTCCCGACCGGCCTCCCCGTACTCCCGCGCCCGCGCCGGATCCGTGGCGACCTCGGTGAGGACTGCCGCGAGATCGGCGACGAAGCGGTCGGGGTCGGTCGGTGTGCCCGTGCCGTCCTGCACCTGCTCGATGGGGACCAGCCGGCCCGTCACGCCGTCGTCGACGACCTCGGGGATGCCGCCGGTCGCCGTTCCCACGACGGCCGCTCCGCACGCCATGGCCTCGAGGTTCACGATCCCGAGCGGCTCGTAGACGGAGGGGCAGACGAAGGTGGTCGCCGCGGCCAGGATCGCCGACAGCTCGTCCCGCGGCAGCATCCGCTCGATCCACACCACGCCCTCTCGGGTCTGCTGCAGCAGCCGCACCCCCTCCTGGACCTCCGCCATGATCTCCGGCGTGTCCGGAGCACCGGCGCAGAGGATGAGCTGGACCTCGGGCGGCAGCAGCCGTGCCGCCTGCAGAAGGTAGGGCAGCCCCTTCTGCCGTGTGATGCGTCCGACGAAGACGACCGAGGGGCGGTCGGGATCCATACCGATCGAGGAGAGGAAGGCCGGATCCTGCACCGGACGCCAGCGCTCCACATCGATCCCGTTGTGGATCACCCGGACCCGCGCGGGGTCGACCTGCGGATAGCTGCGGAGGATGTCCGCGCGCATGCCGGCGCTCACGGCGATCACCGCGGCGGCGTTCTCGTAGGCGAGCTTCTCGATGCCGCTCGACACGGCGTAGCCGCCCCCGAGCTGCTCGGCCTTCCACGGCCGCAGCGGCTCGAGGCTGTGCGCCGTGAGCACGTGCGGGATCCCATGGAGCTGGGAGGCGAGGTGTCCGGCGAAGTTGGCGTACCAGGTATGGCTGTGCACGACGTCGGCGCCCGCGATGGCCGACACGATCTCCAGGTCCGTTCCGAGCGTCTGCAGCGCCGGGTTGGCGGCGGAGAGGCTCTCGGGAGCGCGGTAGGCGAAGGTGCCCTCCTCGTCGCGCGGCGCGCCGAACGCTCGCACCGTCACATCGATGTCCCGACGCAGTGCGGAGACGAGTTCGGCGACGTGCACACCCGCGCCTCCGTAGATCTCCGGCGGATACTCCTTGGTGATCATCTCGACTCGCATGCCTAGACGCTATCGAGCGGGTTGTCCAGATGCTAGTTCCCCGCGCCGAACGGGATCTATGGTGGACCCATGTCCGCTCCAAAGAAGGTCTTCGGGATCATCCTCGCCGGCGGCGAGGGCAAGCGACTCATGCCGCTGACGGCCGACCGCGCAAAACCCGCCGTCCCGTTCGGCGGCCAGTACCGCCTGATCGACTTCGCCATCTCGAACCTCATCAACTCCGGGCTGAGACAGATCGTCGTGCTCACGCAGTACAAGTCGCACAGCCTCGACCGGCACATCTCCCAGACCTGGCGCATGTCGGCCCTGCTCGATTCGTATGTGACCTCGGTCCCGGCCCAGCAGCGCCTGGGCAAGCGCTGGTTCTCCGGCTCCGCGGACGCGATCCTGCAGAGCATGAACCTGATCAACGACGAGAAGCCCGACATCGTCGTCGTCATCGGCGCCGACCACGTCTATCGGATGGACTTCCGCCAGATGCTCGAGGCGCACATCGAGTCCGGGGCGAAGGCGACGGTGGCGGGCATCCGTCAGCCGCTCGCCCTGGCGTCCCAGTTCGGGGTCATCGACGCCGATCCGGAATCCGGACGGATCCGGCAGTTCCTGGAGAAGCCGACCGACGCCACGGGTCTCGCGGACTCCCCGCACGAGGTCCTGGCCTCGATGGGCAACTACATCTTCGACACCGACGCCCTGATCGCAGCCGTCGAGGCCGACGGCGAGCTGCCCACGTCGAGCCACGACATGGGCGGCGACATCGTCCCGTACTTCGTCGACCGCGGCGAGGCCGGCTATTACGACATGAAGCAGAACGAGGTCCCTGGATCGTCGCCGCGCGACCGCTCCTACTGGCGCGACGTGGGGACGATCGACTCGTTCTTCGACGCGCACCGGGACCTGATCTCGACGCTTCCGATCTTCAACCTCTACAACATGGAGTGGCCGATCCACTCGCAGGCGGTCAACTCCCCGCCGGCGAAGTTCGTCCGCGACTCGGTGGGGCGGATCGGCAACGCCATCGACTCGATCGTGTCGCTGGGATCGGTGCTGTCCGGCACACACCTCGAACGCAGCGTCGTGGGTCCGTGGACGCTCGCCGGCGGCGGCTCGACCATCACGGACTCCGTGGTGTTCGATCACGTGCACGTCGGACAGGGTGCCCGCGTGCACCGCGCGATCCTCGACAAGAACGTGGTCCTCGCCGACGGCGCGACGGTCGGAGTCGACCGCGAACGGGATCTCGCCCGCGGCTTCACGGTCACGGAGTCGGGGATCACGGTCGTCGGCAAGGGCGTGTTCATCGAACGCTGACGTGTCATGCGGCACGGGCTCCGGTCCCCCGGTCGCTAGGCTCGGTGGGTGACCACCGCGCGATTCCTCGTCGTCCTCGATGCCGATTCCACGCTCATCCGGAACGAGGTGATCGAGCTGATCGCGGACGAGGCCGGCCGCCGCGCGGAGGTGCAGGCGGCCACCGAAGCGGCGATGCGCGGGGAGATCGACTTCGCGACCAGCCTCCGCTCCCGGGTGGCGGCCCTCGCGGGCGTTCCCGTCGAGGCCTTCGCCCGGGTCCGCTCCCGGATCGAGCCGACGCCGGGGGTCCGCGACCTCACCGCCGCCGTGCACGCACGCGGAGGGGTGGTCGGCGTGGTCTCGGGCGGGTTCCACGAGATCCTCGACGGCGTCGCACCGGGGCTCGGCGTGGACCGGTGGCGGGCGAACCGCCTCGAGGTCGCCGACGGCGCGCTCACTGGCCGGGTGGACGGTGACATCGTCGACGGCGCGGCCAAGGCCTTCTGGCTGCGCACCTGGGCGGAGGAGCTCGGCGTGGCGCCGCACGCGACTATCGCGATCGGAGACGGCGCCAACGATCTTCCGATGATGGCGGTCGCCGGCCTGGGGCTCGCCTTCAACGCCAAGCCCGCCGTCCGCGAGTCCGCGAGCCTGGTCATCGGACCGGTCGACCTCGGTACGGTCATCCCCCTGCTCCCCTGAGCCTGGCCGATGTCCGGGGCCGGGTCTACGGTCGGGTCATGGACATCATCCTCATCCCCGGCCTCTGGCTCGACGCGACCAGCTGGGAGACCGTAGTCCCCGCGCTGGAGCGAGCCGGTCATCGAACACTGCCGCTGACCATGCCCGGACTCGACGCGTCTGCGGAGCCAGCGGCGGGTATCGGTATCGACGACTGGGTCGCCGCCGCGGTCGCCGCCGTCGATGCCGCGGAGGGCGATGTGGTGGTCGTCGGGCACAGTGGCGGAGGCAATGTCGCCTGGGGAGTCGCCGACGCACGACCTGACCGCGTGGCCAGGGTGGTCTTCGTCGACACCGTGCCCCCACCCCCGGGCTCGGGCATCAGCGAGTTCCCGGTGCAGGACGGCGTCGTCCCGTTCCCGGGCTGGGACTTCTTCCCCGACGAGGACGTGCACGATCTGGACGACGAGACCCGCGCGAGGACCGGCCCGCTCACCCACAGCGTGCCCGCGCGGGTGCCGACGGACGAACTCGCACTGAACGACCCGGCGCGGTACCGCATCCCGGTCACCCTGCTGATGGGAGGTCTGGATCAGGACGCCTTCGACGCGGTGATCAGCCAGTGGGGTCCGTACGCAGAGGAGTATCGGGCGATCGACGATTCCGAGGTCGTCCGGATCGGCTCCGCACACTGGCCCCAGTTCTCGGCGCCCGAGCGTCTCGCGGAGCTCCTCGTGCGCGCGATCGATCGCTGACGGGAAGAGCCGGGGTCAGTGCCCCATGCCGAGACCGCCGTCGACCGGGATGACGGCGCCCGAGATGTAGCCGGCGTCGTCGCTCGCCAGCCAGGTCACGACACCCGCGACCTCATCCGGCATCGCGAAACGCCCGGCGGGGATGTTCGCCTTGTACTGCTTCTGCGTCTCCTCAGGGAGTTCCGCCGTCATGTCGGTCTCGATGAAGCCCGGGGCCACCACGTTGGCCGTGATGCCGCGTCCGCCGAGCTCACGCGTGAGCGAGCGGGCGAAACCGACCAGCGCGCTCTTGGAGGCGGCGTAGTTCGTCTGCCCCGCGGAGCCGTAGAGGCCCACGACGCTGGAGATGAGGATGACTCGTCCGAACCGCGCTCGCAGCATCCCCTTCGAGGCCCGCTTGACGACGCGGAAGGTGCCGCCGAGGTTCGTCGCCACGACGCTGTCGAAGTCGTCCTCGCTCATGCGCATGAGCAGGGTGTCCTTGGTGATGCCGGCGTTGGCGACGACGATCTCCACCGGGCCGAGCTGCTGCTCCACCTCGGTGAAGGCCGCGTCGAGAGCGGCCGCGTCTGTGACGTCGGCGCGCACTGTCAGGGTGCCGTCCGGGCCCTCGCCGCTGCGCGCGGTCACCGCCACCCGGTATCCCTCGCGTACGAAGCGCTCCGCGATGGCGCGGCCGATGCCGCGGTTGCCTCCGGTGACGAGGACGACGCGCTCCGCGCTCATGGGACACTCCTGGGTCTGGGGTCGAGGGCCGGGAATCCGAACCGTGATCGATCCTAGCGACGTTGCCCTCTCGCCTTCGCGACGGCCGTTTGACAGACGCGGGACGTGCTGGGACTCTGAGGGCGACGAAAGGCATCAGAGTGAGCGATCCCCGTATCTCCGGTCCGTCGGGTGAGCAGCCCCCGGCCCTCCCGCCGGCCGCCGGCTCCTCGCCTGCGTACCCGGGATTCCCGCAGACGCCCCCGGCGCACACCGCACCGCAGCCGTACGCGGCTCCTCAGCCGTACGCGCCTCCTCAGCAGTACGCGGCCCCTCAGCAGTATGCGGCCCCTCAGCACTACGCGGCAGCGCCCGCCCGCCCGACCAGCGGTCTCGCCGTCGCCGCGCTCGTCTGCGGTATCGCGGGTGTGGTGCTGTTCTGGGCCCTCCTGCCGATGCTCGCATCCATCGCCGCCGTGATCACCGGCCATATGGCCCTCGCGCAGATCCGTCGCACCCCGGGCCTCGGTGGGCGCGGCATGGCGATCGCCGGGCTCGTCATGGGGTATCTCATGATCGGCGTCCTCGTCTTCACGATCGTCTCGACGATCATCGGCCTGGTCGTGTTCGGCGCCTTCACCCTGCCTTTCGTCTTCGCGAGCTGACACTCCGCACCCGCATGCCGATGTCGCTGCGGCGGCGTAGGCTGGAATCATCGTGAAGAACGCACGTCGAGTCCCGGCCGTCACCTCACTGCCGCAGTCCCCGCGGGATGAGGGTGACCACCGTGTGCGCCGATACGCCCTCACGATGACGATCCGCATCGTCTGCTTCGGGTTGATGTTCTTCGTGCAGCCCTTCGGCTGGTGGACATGGGTCTTCGCGCTGGCCGCCGCCGTCCTCCCGTACATCGCGGTGGTCTTCGCCAACGCCGGAAGCGACAGCACGGAGACCGCGGCCGAGTCGCCGTTGCGCGAGATCGACGCGCCGCCCGCACCGTCGCTCGCTCCGGAGACCGCCCCCGACGTCATCACCATCCGTGAAGGCCGCACGGACCGATGAGCGAGCTCATCTGCTCGCGCGCCGGATGCCGGAGCGCGGCCACGAAGCAGGTCGTCTGGCGCAACCCGCGCATCCACGCCGCCGACCGCGAGAAGATCTGGCTGGCGTGCGATGAGCACGTCGGCTTCCTCCACGACTACCTGGCCGCGCGGGACTTCCCGGTGACGGTTCGAGACGGGGTGCCCTCCTCATGAGCAACCGCCTGACCCGCTGGGGCGTGTACGTCCTCATCGCCATCGGATTCGCGATCGCCTGCGTCTTCCTGTCGAACTGGCAGTTCGAGCGGAACGAGTCCAGGGCCGAGCAGATCGCGCTCGTGGAGCAGAACTACGATGCGCCGGCCGTCCCCCTCGCCGACGTGGTCGCCGGCGACGAGCTCGACGCCGCAGACGAATGGCGCCCCGTCACGCTGCAGGGCGAGTACCTCACCGACGAGCAGCTCCTGGTCCGGAACCGTCCGCACGGAGGCACGAGCGCGTTCGAGGTGCTGGTCCCGTTCCGGGACGCAGACGGCCGCGTCCTCATCGTCGACCGCGGCTGGGTGCCCCCGGGCGAGGGGCAGCTCCCGGACGCCGTTCCGTCCCCGCCGTCCGGCGAGGTCACGGTGACCGTCCGCCTGCGTCCCGGCGAGCCGCTTCCCGGGTCCGGACGCGGGGCTCCGGAGGGCCAGGTGCCCACGATCCACCTCCCGTCCATCGCCGACCTCGTCGGGGACGACGTGATCACCGGAACGTACGGACGCCTGGTCGAGGAGCAGCCCGCCGCCGACACGGCGCTGGGTGGTTTCGAGTCTCCGACCGACGACCCGGGGCCGCACCTGTCCTATGCGATCCAGTGGATCCTGTTCGCCATCATGGGCTTCATCTTCATCGGGTACATCATCCGCACGGAGATCGTGAAGCACCGCGAAGAGGTCGAGGGGAAGCCGGCACCGGTGAAGGCGCCGAAGCGCCGCGACCGCGACGCGGACGCCGAGGACGAACTGCTAGACGCGCGCTGACGCACCCGCCGAGCGTCACGCGACCGCGAGAATGCGCCAAACGCTGCGCTGCCCGGCACCCTTTCGATCCCGGACACGGCAACCATGCCGATGCAGGATCGGAAACGGGCCCTTCGGACCGTCGGCAAGCACCATTTCGATCCCGCCTGCGGGATGCCTCCGGTCGTTCCGGATCTCTAGCGCTCTCGAGCAGAGCCCGTGACGGTATGCCGCCATCCGCGGCCGACGACGTCGTAGACGATCCGGGTGTGGGTCCGGTCGGACGCCCCCTGCCAGAACTCGACCCGCGTCGGAACCACCCGCCACAGCACCCAGTCTCCCGGCCCGAGACCGGCACGTGCGCTCGCGGAGCGGGCCGCGAGGTCGGCGGCGCTCTCGGCCGCCGATGCCTCGTGCACGGTTCCCCGTACGCGCACGGCACGCCGCTGCGGCTGCCACCAGAAGTTCAGGGCCGCAGAGGGATGCGCGTCGAGCTGCGCGGCCTTCCCGGAGGACCGCGCCCCGGCGAACGCCCAGCCGCGGGCGTCGACGTCCTTGAGGATCAGCGTGCGCGCGTCGGGCATGCCGTCCGCGTCCACCGTCGCCAGTGTCGCGGCGTGAGGTTCGGCGACGCCGGCCGCGGCCGCCGCACGGACCCAGTCCTGGAAGAGCAGCACGGGATCATCGGGGAGATCCGCGAGGCGCAGCGGCGGTGCGACGCCGGTGAGGGTGGGCAGAGCCCGCAGCCACGTCGCGAGTTCCGAGGGAGGAAGGATCGGGTGCTCCGCCATCCTCCGACTATGCCACGATCCGCTACGCGAGCTCGATGAGGTCCTGGTACTCCTGGCTCCAGATGTCCTCGACGCCGTCGGGCAGGATGAGGACACGCTCGGGGTTCAGCGACTGCACCGCTCCGGGGTCGTGCGACACGAGCACCACCGCGCCCTCGTAGTGGGCCAGTGCCCCGAGGATCTCCTCGCGGGATGCCGGATCGAGGTTGTTCGTGGGCTCGTCGAGCAGGAGCAGATTCGCCGACGACACGACGAGCGTCGCCAGCGACAGCCGGGTCTTCTCGCCACCGGACAGCACGCCCGCCGGCTTGAGGACGTCGTCGCCGGTGAACAGGAAGGAGCCGAGGACCTTGCGGGCCTCCGTCTCCGTGATGTGCGGGGCCGCCGACACCATGTTCTCCAGGACCGAGCGGCTGACGTCGAGGTTCTCGTGCTCCTGCGCGTAGTACCCGACCTTGAGGCCGTGTCCGGGCTCGAGCTGACCGGTGTCCGGCTGGTCGACACCCGCGAGCATGCGTAGCAGCGTCGTCTTGCCCGCACCGTTCAGTCCGAGCACGACGACCTTGGAGCCGCGGTCGATCGCGAGGTCGACGTCGGTGAAGATCTCCAGCGAGCCGTACGACTTCGACAGCCCGGAGGCCATGAGCGGGGTCTTGCCACAGGGGGCGGGCTTCGGGAACCGCAGCTTCGCGACGCGGTCCTCCTGACGCACGTCCTCCAACCCGGAGAGGAGCTTCTCGGCGCGCGCGAGCATCTGGTGCGCTGCTGCCGCCTTCGACGCCTTCGCCCCGAAGCGCGCCGCCTGCTGCTGCAGGGTCGTCGCCTTCTTCTCGGCGTTGGCCCGCTCCTTCTTGCGACGCTCCTCGTCCGCAGCGCGCTGCCGCAGATAGTTCTTCCAGTTCATGTTGTAGATGTCGATGACCTGGCGGTTGGCGTCGAGGTAGAACACCCGGTTGACGGTCTCGCCCACGAGCTCGACATCGTGGCTGATGACGATCAGCCCGCCCTTGTAGTTCTTGAGGAACTCGCGCAGCCACACCACGCTGTCCGCGTCGAGGTGGTTGGTCGGCTCATCGAGGATCATCGTCTGCGCGTCGGAGAAGAGGATGCGCGCGAGCTCGATGCGACGACGCTGGCCTCCGGAGAGGGTCGACAGCGGCTGGTCGAGGATGCGGTCCGGCAGCGAGAGGTTGTGCGCGATCGACGCGGCCTCGGCCTCGGCCGCGTAGCCGCCCTGCGCCTCGAACTTCTCGGTGAGCGCGGCGTAGCGCTTCATCGCCTTGGCAGCGACCGCGGGGTCGTCGGACCCCATCGCGAGCGAGGCCTCCGTCATGCCGAGGTTGAGCTGACCGAGGCCGCGGGCGTCGAGGATCCGGGTACGAGCGAGGTCTTCCGGATTGCCCGAACGGGGGTCCTGCGGCAGGTAGCCGAGCTCGCCGGACCGGGTGACGGTGCCACCCGAGGGCAGCACGTCGCCGGCGAGCACCTTGGTGAGCGTGGTCTTGCCCGCACCGTTGCGTCCGACGAGGCCGATCTTGTCGCCGTCGGACACACGGAACGAGACGTTCTCCATCAGCAGGCGCGCGCCAACGCGGATCTCGAGGTCGTGCACGGCAAGCACAGCGGACGTCCGTTCGTTCGGGAGGAGGGTGATGGCCGACCGGCCAGCCAACCAGTATATGCCGCCGTGCCTGTGGCGACGCCCGGCACGGATATCCCTCTCCAGGGTGACCGAGGCGATACCCCGGAGTGATGCCCCTCTCCCCACCCGCTGCTTACGGTGCCGGAGTGGACATCCTCAACGACCTCATCCTGCAGGCGATCGCCTCCCCCTGGCTGTACGCCGTGCTGTTCGCGGTGACCGTGATCGACGGGTTCTTCCCGCCGGTCCCGAGCGAGACGGTCCTCGTCGCCGCGGCGGCGGTGGCCGCGTCCACCGGTGACGGCGACATCGTGCTGCTGGGTGCCGTCGCCGCCCTGGGCGCCGCGATCGGCGACAACATCGCGTTCCTCATCGGGCGCCGACTGGGCACGACGAGGTTCGCCTGGATGCGGCGCTCCCGCGTCGCCGCGGCGTTCGCCTACGCGCAGCGTGCGCTCGACCGGCGCAGTGCCACGCTGATCCTCGGCGCCCGCTACATCCCGATCGGACGCGTCGCGGTGAACATGTCCGCCGGAGCGCTCGGGTTCCCCTGGCGGCGGTTCCTCCCGCTGAGCCTCATCGCCGGTGTGAGCTGGAGCGTGTTCAGCCTCGCGATCGGGCTGCTCGCCGGCGCCTGGCTGCACGACCAGCCCGTGCTCAGCGCCGCGATCGGCATCGTCGTCGCGTTGCTCGTCGGTGTGATCATCGACCGGATCGCGGCGCTCCGCCGACGCCGTACGCCGGTCGCGCACCTGGCAGGATGAGACGCATGGCACGCCGCCGAGAGCGCACCCCGCGCCCGCCACGGATGAGCCGTCGCACCGGCGCCCTCGTGGCGCTGACTGCGGCGGTCGTCGTGCTGTATGCGCTCCTCGTCTCCCTGCAGACGGTGCTCTCCGGCACGCCGCTGCCCCTGTCCTTCCTGCTCGGCGCCGCCGTGTGCGGCGCTCCCCTCCTCGTCCCCTCCCGGCCGCGGACGGCGATCGTCGTCTTCGCCGCCGGCGCCTTCCTGCTTCCGCTCCTCGTCGAGCCGGCGCGCGCGATCCACTCCCCCTGGCCCTGGTCGGTACCGGCGCTCCTGGCCTTCGTCCTCCTCGTGGGCGTGATGTCCTTCGTGCAGGGAGCCCGCCTCGGAGGCCTCACCCTCGTGATCGGCGCACTGACCTCGCTGACGGCGCCGCTGCTGCGCCCGGACATGGTCGCGACGCCGGCGAGCTCCGGCAGCGCCACCGCCAATCTCATCGTGACGACCTCGGTCGCTGCCGCGATGCTGCTCATCGCCGTCCTCGTCGCCGGTCGCGTGCGTGTCGCGGCGGAGCTCACGAGGGAGAAGGAGCACAGCGCGCTGGAGGAATCCCGGCGCGCTCTCGTGGAGGAGCGCACCCGGATCGCCAGGGAGCTGCACGACGTCGTGGCGCACAGCATGTCGGTGATCCAGGTGCAGGCGTCGACCGCGCGCTACCGGATCACAGGCCTCGATGCCGACGCCGCCGCCGAGTTCGACGACATCGCCGCCACCGCCCGGACCTCGCTCACCGAGATGCGGCGCATGCTGGGGGTGCTCCGCACGGAGGACCAGCATGCCGAGCTCGCACCGCAGCAGGGACTGGACGATGTCCCGGCCCTCGTCGACACGATCCGCCGGGCCGGGGTGGAGGTCGGCCTCGTGCTGGAGGGGATGGAAGCGGCCTCCGCGGCCGGACCCGGCGTGCAGATCGCCGCCTTCCGCATCGTGCAGGAGGCGCTGAGCAACGCCGTCCGCCACGCGCCCGGTGCCCGCGTCACCGTCCGGCTCCATGCCGACGCCGACAGCCTGCACATCCGGGTGCACAACGCCACGCCCCCGCAGCCGACCGAGAGCCCCTCCGGCGGCTACGGCCTCCGGGGAATGCGCGAGCGCGCAGAGCTGCTCGGCGGGAGTCTCGCCGCCGGGCCGTCCGACGACGGCGGCTGGACGGTCGAGGCCGCCCTGCCGTTGTCCACGACGACGGCACCACCCACCCCGACCGCCTCGGCGGAAGACAAGGAGAACCCGTGACGATCAGCGTGCTCATCGCCGACGACCAGGCGATGGTCCGCGCCGGTTTCGCCGCCCTGCTCGACGCGCACGAGGGGATCCGCGTGGTGGGCCAGGCGGCCGACGGCGCGGAGGCCGTGACGCTCGCCGCGCGACTCGATCCCGACGTCATCCTCATGGACGTCCGCATGCCGGAGCTCGACGGCATCGAGGCCACCCGCCGCATCCTCGGCCCGTCTTACCCGGCCGCGCACGTGCCACGGATCCTCATGCTCACCACGTTCGACATCGACGACTACGTCTACGACGCCCTCGCCGCCGGGGCCAGTGGCTTCCTCCTCAAAGACGCTCTGCCGGAGGAGCTGGTCCATGCGGTCCGCGTGGTGGCCGGTGGCGATGCGCTCCTCGCCCCCAGCGTGACCCGGCGCATGATCGAGCAGTTCGCCGGACGGCGGCCGGCGTCGCGCCGGTCCGCGACGGCTCTCGCCGATCTCACCGACCGCGAACGAGAGGTCCTCGTCCTCATCGGAAAGGGCCGGTCGAACACCGAGATCGCCGGCGACCTGTTCATCGCCGAGCAGACCGTGAAGACCCACGTCGGCAAGGTGCTCGCGAAGCTCGGCCTCCGGGACCGCGTGCACGCCGTCATCCTCGCCTACGACACCGGCCTGGTCGAGCCGTCCGCCTGAGTCACCCCTGCGTAGGGGGCAGGACAGCACCACGGAGTGATGTCCCGCCCACCACCGCCTCCATAGCCTCCGAGGACACCGTTCCCAGGAGGACTCATGGTCATCGCCGCGGCTCCGCGCCTCAGCACCCCCGCTCCCGTTCCATCCGCCCTCGCCGGGCATCGCGACACCGGAATCGACTTCGTGCGCGCGCTGTGCGTGCTCGGCGTCGTCCTGCTGCACGCGATCATGGTCGGGGTCACCGTGTCGGAGACCGGGCCGGTGTTCGAGAACGCGAGCGACGGCACGGGCTGGATCGCGCCGCTGAGCTGGGTGCTGCAGGTGATGCCGCTCTTCTTCGTGATCGGAGGGTTCTCGGGCCTCCTCGCGTACCGCCGCCTCCGCGCCCGCGGCGGGAGCCCGACCGCCTTCGTGGCCGGTCGGGTGCACCGGCTCCTGCGCCCGGCCCTGTTCACGGTCGGCGCGGTCGGGGTCGCGCTCGCGGTGCTCACCGTCGTCGGCGTCGCGCCGGATCTCATCGCCGTCGCGGGCTTCCGATACGGACAGCCCCTGTGGTTCCTGGGGGTCTTCCTGCTGTGTCAGGCGCTGCTCCCCGCGTTCGTCGCCCTGCACGACCGCGCGCCCCTGCGCACGATCGCCCTCCTCGCGGGTGCGTCCGTGGCGGTCGATGTCCTGCGGGCCACGACCGGGAACGACGCCGTGGGGTTCCTCAACCTCGCCTTCGTGTGGTTGACGATGCAGCAGCTCGGATTCCTCCTCGCCGACGGTCGCGTGGACGCCCTGCGTCGCCGCACCCGCGTCGTGATCGGCGCCGGCTCCCTCGCCCTCCTGGTCGCCCTCTTCCTCGTCGGCGTGTACTCCCCCGACCTCATCGCCAACATCAACCCGCCGACGTCCGCCCTGCTGCTGGTCGGGCTGATCCACACGACCCTGTTCTCCCTCCATCGCGCGCGCATCGGGCGCTTCAGTCGTCGCATCCCGGTAGCCGCGTTCACCGCTTTCGTCACCCGGCGGACGATGACGATCTACCTCTGGCACATGCCAGTGCTCCTGGGGATGGCCGGAGCGACGGCCCTGGTCGCCGTGCTCGGCGACGTGGCCCTTCCCGCCCTTGACAGTGCGGAGTGGTGGGCCGCCCGGCCGCTGTGGCTCCTGACGGCCGTCGTCCTCACCGCGGTGCTCGCGGTGCGCGTCGACCGGTTCGAGAACCACCCCTCGCCGGAGCCGACGGCGTCGCACCGCCGCCTGGCGCTGGGCACGCTGCTGGGTCTCGGCGGAGTGGTGCTGCTCCTGGTTCTCGGCACGACGGTCGCCACCGCCGCGCTCGCCGTCCTGCTCCTGGTCGCGGCGCTGCGGCTGGCGCGCCGCCCCGGCAGTGCCGTCCCCGGCACCACCGTCGTGGCGTGACCGTCAGCCGACCCCGCGGGCTGCGAGGGCGTCGCCGACCTGATCCGCGTGGCGCAGCGTCAGCACGAGCAGCGGCACGACGCCGCGCACACCCAGGCGCACTCCTCGTGCGCGCTCCGCGTCCCGCACCCGCTGCGCGAATCCGGCGACGACGGGCACCATGGTCAACGTCAGAGACACCGCCATCGACACCGCCTCGGGATCCATCCCGACGCGGCGCACGGGACGCAGGAGGCGCTGCAGCAAGGCCAGGAGATCGGACATGCGCGTGGTCAGGGTGAGGAGCGCGGCGAGCAGCAGCAATGCCGCGACCCTCCCGGTGCTCACCCAGGCGGCGACGGGAGACACGAAGACGGCGAGGGCGACCGCGAGCACGACGAGGACCGCACGCAGCCGCCACAGCTCGGTCCCGGCGGCGGAGAGCGGCACACCCGCGATCGGGTACAGCGCGATCACGGCCACGAGGCAGACAGCGATGCTGATCGGCCCTTGCGGCACCATCGTCAGCGCGAGCGCCGCGACGGCGAGCCCGGCGAGCTTCGGACCGGCGGGCACCCGATGCAGCAGTCCCGCACCGACCGGGGACGGCAGGATCATGCGCACAGCCGCCGGTAGCGCGCGACGACCGCGTCGGGATCCCCCTGATCGATGACGCGTCCGCCGTCGAAGAGGATGGCCGTGTCACAGCGGGCGGCGAGCTCGAGATCGTGGGTGACGACGAGCACCTGCGCCTCCTGCGACAGGAGGAGGTCTCCGATCCGCCGCGCGTTGCGCAGGTCGAGGAGCGTCGTCGGCTCATCCGCCACGATCAGCGCCGGCTCGGCGAGGAGCACCGCGGCGAGGGCCAGCATCTGCTTCTGGCCTCCCGAGAGCGACGACGCCGGGACGTCGGCGTGGCCCCCGAGACCGTGCCGGTCCAGCGTCTCCTGCACCCGGCGGGCGATCTCGTCACGGGGCCGCCCTCGGAGGGACAGGGCGAGGTCCTCGGCCGGGGTCGGCATCAGGATCTGGGCATCCGGATCGGTGAAGACGAAGCCCACCCGGCGGCGGACCGCAGTCCGCTCTCGGAGCACGTCGAGGCCGTGGACGGTGACCGTCCCCGTGGTCGGCGTCACGAGGCCGTTCAGCAGCCGGGCGAACGTCGACTTCCCCGAACCGTTCGCTCCGATCACGGCGATGCGCGGTGCGGTGAGCTCCAGCGTCACGTCGTCGAGGAGCACGCGGTCGTCGATGGTCACGCCCACGCCGTCGAGACGCAGCGTCCCCGGCTCCGCGATCGTGGTCGCTTCCCGCTCCCGCCAGCGCATGCATCCTCCTGAACACCGTTCACCTGAACGCCGTTCACTATAGTGGGGGTATGAGTCCCGAGACGAATCCCGCCCGTCATGATCGGGAGAGCGTCGCACGGACCGCCCTCGCCCTTCTCGACGAGGTGGGGTTGGCCGATCTCTCCATGCGCCGCATCGCGGCCCGGCTCGACGTGCAGCCGAGCGCTCTCTACTGGCACGTGGCGAACAAGCAGGAGCTCCTCGCCGACCTCGCCGATCGGATCACCGCGACCGTCCCGGACGGAGCGGAGGGAGTGCTCGCGACCGCCCGTGCGCTCCGCGACGCCCTCTTCGCCTACCGGGACGGCGCCGAACTCGTCCTCAGTACGTACGCGCTCCAACTCGGCTCCGCGCATGCCCGTGACGCCCTGGTCGCCGCGCTCCGCACCGAGGGGGCTGCCGACGCCGAGGACCGCGGGGCGGCTCTCCTGCACTTCGTGCTCGGCCACGCGACCCTCGTCCAGCAGCGGATGCACGCCGACAGCCACGGCGCTCTGCCGGCATCCGGCGAGGTCGACGTCACCGCGGGCCTGGACCGGGTGTTCGACCTCGGCGTCGTCGCTCTGGCCGGCGAGCTCAGCGCGCCGGTGACTCCGCGGCGTGCCCGAGCCTGAGCCCGGGGATCACCGCGAGCAGCACCAGCGCGGTGCCGAGGACGAAGACGACCGCGAACGCGTCCGCGCCGCCACCGAGAGACGCCACGGCCAGCCCGGCGAGGGCGATCGCCACCGCCGAGCCCGTGGCATCCGAGATCGAGAGCGCCGAGGAGTTGAACCCTTGGTTCGTCTCATCCGAGTAGGCGAGGGTCAGCACGGTGAGCCGCGGGTACAGCAGCCCCATGCCGCCCCCGGCGAACGCCCACCCGATGATCACGAGAACCGGGGAGACGTCGAACGCCGCCGCAGCCAGGACGCAGAGCATCGCCACCAGCAGTGCCCCCAGGCTGAGGGCCGTGATGCGGTGATTGCCCAGCCGCTCGCCATAGCGACCCTGCGCGGCGGAGGCCCCGGCCCAGGCGAAGGCCGCCAGCATCAGGGCGATCCCGGCCCAGGTGGCCGAGAAGTCGAACTTCCGCATCAGCAGGTACGGGATATAGGCCTCGGCGGCGAAGAACGCCCCGGCTGCGATCCCGCGCATGAGCACGACGCTCGGGAGCCCGGCGCCCGCGCGAAGCGTCCGCCGTGGCAGGAGGGGCAGCACGGCCACGCCGATCGCGAGCATGGCGCCCAGAGCCACCGGCCAGCCGATCCCCGGCTCCAGCTCGGCGGACAGTCCGATCGCCACCGCGAGCACCGCCACGACGACGGCCAGCGAGAGGCGCGAGAGCAGCGCACGCCGGTCCTGCGGCTCGCCGCGGCCGAGATCGACGCCCCGCAGTCGGATCGCGATCATCACGAACGCGATCGCGGTCAGGACCGCCACGCCGAGGAACGCCCACCGCCAATCGAGGTACTCCGCCACCGCTCCCGCGAGGAAGGGTCCGATCATCGACGGGACCACCCAGGCGGCGGCGAACGCCGCGAACACCCGCCCGTGCAGGTGCGGCGGATACAGCCGCGCGACCACGACGTACAGGGCGACCGTCTGGCCACCCGCGCCCAGCCCCTGCACCAGCCGTCCGATCAGGAACTGGGGCATCGTCGTCGCGAACCCGGAGATCAGCAGGCCCAGGATGAAGAGGGTGACCGCGGCGTACAGCGCGCCGCGCGGACCACGCGCGTCCGACCAGGCACCGGTGGCGACCATCCCGATCACGCTGGTCGCGAGCGTGCCCGCGAAGGCGACGGCGTACAGAGACTGGCCGTCCAGCGCATCGCTGACGATCGGCATGACCGTCGTCACCGCGAGGGCCTCGATCGCGGCGAGGAAGATCAGGGCGACAGCACCCAGAGTCACCCAGACCCGGCTGCGGTCCCAGATCGTGGCGGTGGGCTCCGCCGCCGTCATCGCTCGACGAGCGCGGCGATGCGCTCGATCGCCTCGGTGAGGATCTCGGGGCTGGTGCCGAAGTTGAGCCGCACGTGTCCGGCCCCTTCCTCCCCGAAGGCCGGGCCGAAGTGCAGCGCGACCTTCGCCTCGCGGAGGATCTTCCGGGCGGGGTTGTCGCCCCAGCCGAGGGCGGAGAGGTCGATCCACGCGAGGTATCCCGCGTCCGGAATGCGGTAGCGGGCGGCGGGCAGGTGGCGCGCGAGGAGGTCCTCCAGCAGCACGCGGTTCTCGTCGAGGCTGCGCAGGAGGCCGTCGAGCCACGCGTCGCTCTCCTCCGAGAACGCGGCGACGGCCGCGAGCAGACCGAACTGGCCCGTCCGCCACTCCACCTCGACCGGGAGATCGCGGACGACCGCGGACGTCTCGTCCGCGGCGGTCACCATGAGCGCGCACTTCAGTCCCGCGAGGTTGAAGGCCTTGCTCGCGCTGACGACGGCGTAGCCGACCCGGGCGGCCGCGTCGCTCGCGGCAAGGAAGGGCGTGAATCCCGTGCCCGGCTGGGCGAGCGGCGCATGGATCTCGTCCGAGACGATGGTCGCGCCGAACTCCTCGGCCAGTTCCGCCAACGCGGACAGCGCCTCCCGATCGTGCACGGTGCCGGTGGGGTTGTGCGGGTTGCAGAGGAGCATGGCCGTCGCACCGTCCTCGAACGCGGCGCGGATCCCGTCGAGGTCGAGCTCCCACCGCGCCCCCGTGTCGCGCAGCGGGACGCGCTGCACCTCAGCACCGGCCTCGGCGACGAGGTCGTAGAAAGGCGGGTAGACCGGAGGCGTCACGACGACGCGCTCCCCCGGCTGCGTGACGCGGCGGAGGACCTCGACGATGCCCATGCTCACGTCCGCGGTGCTGCGCATCCGCGCCGGGTCGGGACGCCAGCCGAAGCGGCGCTCCGCGAAACCCGCGTACGCCGCCGCCAGCGGCGTCCGCGAGGCGATGTACCCGGTGTCCCCCAGATCCAGCGCCCGCTGCAGTGCGGCGGTGATCGCCGGGGCGAGCGGGAAGTCCATCTCCGCGACGAAGAGGGGCAGCACGTCTTCGGGATACTCCCGCCACTTCTCGCTGGTCCGCTCGCGCAGCTCCGACAGCGACAGGGCCTTCACCGACAGCATTCGTCCTCCGATTCTCTCCGCGCCGATGCGGAGACGTCGAAGCGGGCGTGCCCGGCACGCCCGCTTCGTCTGGTGGTCAGGTGACCGGAACGCTCAGATCGCGAAACCGAGCGCACGCATCATGTCGCGCCCGTCGTCCGTGATCCGCTCGGGCCCCCACGGCGGCATCCACACCCAGTTGATGCGGAAGCGGTCCACGACGTTGTCCAGGGCCTGCGCCGTCTGGTCTTCGAGGACGTCCGTGAGCGGGCAGCCCGCACTGGTCAGCGTCATGTGGATGACGAGAGCGTCGTTCTCGTCATCCCAGGCGAGGTCGTAGATGAGTCCGAGGTCGACGACGTTGATCCCGAGCTCAGGATCCATCACGTCCTTGAGAGCCTCGGTGACCGCGTCGTACTTCTCGTCCGTCAGGGTCGCTGTCATGCGATCAGCCTACGCCTCGATGGGAGCGGAGGGGTCGAGGAACCGGTCGTAGCCCTCGTTCTCCAGACGGTCGGCGAGCTCGGGGCCGCCCTCCTCGACGATCTTGCCCGCGACGACCACGTGCACGTAGTCGGGGCGGATGTAGCGGAGGATCCGGGTGTAGTGCGTGATGAGCAGCACACCGAGGCCGGTGGACTCCTTCGCACGGTTGACGCCCTCAGAGACGATCTTCAGCGCGTCCACGTCGAGGCCGGAGTCGGTCTCGTCGAGCACGGCGAACTTCGGCTTGAGCACCTCGAGCTGGAGGATCTCGTGGCGCTTCTTCTCGCCGCCCGAGAAGCCCTCGTTGACGTTGCGCTGCGCGAACTTCGGGTCCATGCGGAGGTTGGCCATGGACTCCTTGACGTCCTTGGTCCACTGCCGGATCGACGGCGCCTCGCCGTCGAGCGCGGTCTTCGCCGTGCGCAGGAAGTTCGTCACCGTCACGCCGGGGATCTCGACCGGGTACTGCATGGCGAGGAACAGACCGGCGCGGGCGCGCTCGTCGACGCTCATCGCCAGGACGTCCTCACCGTCGAAGGTGATGGAGCCGGAGGTGACCGTGTACTTCGGGTGGCCGGCGATCGTGTAGGCCAGGGTGGACTTGCCGGAGCCGTTGGGGCCCATGATGGCGTGGGTCTCACCGGTGTTCATGGTGAGGGTGATTCCGTTGAGGATCGGGGTGGTCCCCGCCTCGGTCTCGACCGTCACATGCAGGTCGCGGATCTCGAGAACAGACATTCTTCAGACTTCCTTCGTCACAGCGGGATCGATGAGCACGTCGTCGCCGTCGATCTCGACGACGTAGACCGGGACGGGCTCATATGCGGGGAGGTTCTGGGGCTTGCCGGTGATCAGGGAGAACGCGGAGCCATGGGCCCAGCACTCCACCGTGTCACCTTCCACGAAGCCCTCGGACAGCGAGATGTCGCCGTGGGTGCAGGTGTCGCCGATGGCGTGGATGACGCCGTCGCCGTCCTTGATGACCGTGATCGGCACACCGTCGGGCTCGACGCGCAGCGGCGTGTCCTGCTCCAGCTCGGAGACGCCGCAGACGCGCTGCGCGGTCACGCGTCCACCTCGGCGAGCTCGGCCTCGATGGCGGCCAGCAGCTCCGACTCCAGGTCGGGGATGCCGAGGCGCAGCACGATGTCGGTGAGGAAGCCGAGCACCACCAGTCGGCGGGCCTCGTCCTCCGGGATGCCGCGGGCCTGGAGATAGAAGAGCTGCTCGTCGTCGAAGCGGCCGGTGGCACTCGCGTGCCCGGCGCCGACGATGTCGCCCGTCTCGATCTCGAGGTTCGGGATGGAGTCGGCGCGCGCGCCCTCCGTGAGCACCAGGTTGCGGTTGGCCTCGTAGGAGTCGGTGCCGGTGGCGTCCGCCCCGATCAGCACGTCGCCGATCCACACGCTGTGGGCGCTCTCGCCCTGCAGCGCGCCCTTGTAGAGCACGTCGCCGGTCGTGTGCGGGCCCTTGTGGTGCAGGTACACCTGGCTCTCCAGGTGCTGACCGGAGTCGGCGTAGGACAGCCCGTAGAGGTAGCCCTCGGAGCCGGCACCGGCGAGCTCGACGCTCGGGTTCACGCGCACCACGCCGCCGCCGAAGCTCACCACGAAGTGCTTGAGGGTGGCGTCGGCCGCGACCCGCGCCTGGTGGGCGGCCGCGTGCACGGCGTCGTCGTCCCACTGCTGCACGGAGACGACGGTGAGCTTCGCCCCGTCACGGACGATGATCTCCACGTTCTGGGCGTACTGCGCCGAGCCCTTGTGCTGCAGCACCACCGTGGCGGCGCTGTGCTCGAGGGCCTCGATCACGATGTGGGCGTCCGCCCGGCGGTCGGCTCCGGTGCCCGTGAGCGACAGGAAGATCGGCGATGCGACCTCCTCCTCGCGCGGGATGCGGATGTGCAGGGCCTCGGAGGCACCTTGCCACGCCACGGCGGCGGTGATGTCCTCGGCGAGGAAGACCTCGCCGCGCGGAGCGGTTCCCGCCGGGAGCGGCGCGGCGACGTACTGCTCGCCGGACGTGAAGGAGTACTGCACGCCCTCGTCGCCCTCGGCCGTGCGGAACAGCGGCGTGAGCGCGGCCACCGGCGTGTGCTTCCAGTTCACCTCGCGGCCGGTCGGCGTGCCGAAGTCGTCCGGGTCGAACGAGTGCGGACGCTCGGAGCGGGTCTGCACCGGGACGAATCCGGCGTCCGCCACCTGAGCGGCCGGGTCGATGTGCGCGTTCGTGTGCTGCGCCTCGCTGGGCGCTGTCGTCGAGGCCGCCATTTAGCCGACCGATCCTTCCATGCCCATCTCGATGAGCTTGTTCAGTTCCATCGCGTACTCCATCGGCAGCTCGCGCGCGATCGGCTCGATGAAGCCGCGCACGATCATCGCCATCGCCTCGTCCTCTGGCATGCCGCGGGACTGCAGGTAGAAGAGCTGCTCCTCGCTGACCTTGGAGACCGTGGCCTCGTGCCCGAGCTGCACGTCGTCGACACGGATGTCGATCGCCGGGTAGGTGTCGGAACGGGACTTCGTGTCCACAAGGAGGGCGTCGCAGCGGACGGTGTTCGCCGAGTGATGGGCGGCGGCGTCGACACGCACCTCGCCGCGGTAGCCGGCACGGCCACCGCCGCGGGCGATCGACTTCGAGACGATCGACGACTGCGTGTACGGCGCCATGTGGATCATCTTCGCGCCGGCGTCCTGGTGCTGGCCGGGTCCGGCGAAGGCGACGGAGAGGGTCTCGCCCTTGGCGTGCTCGCCCATCAGGTAGATCGACGGGTACTTCATCGTCACCTTGGAGCCGATGTTGCCGTCGACCCATTCCATGGTCGCGCCCTCGTGCGCCACGGCGCGCTTGGTGACCAGGTTGTAGACGTTGTTCGACCAGTTCTGGATCGTCGTGTAGCGCACGCGGGCGTTCTTCTTCACGATGATCTCCACGACGGCCGAGTGCAGGGAGTCCGACTTGTAGATCGGAGCCGTGCATCCCTCGATGTAGTGGACGTAGCTGTCCTCGTCGGCGATGATCAGGGTCCGCTCGAACTGGCCCATGTTCTCGGTGTTGATGCGGAAGTAGGCCTGCAGCGGGATCTCGACGTGCACGCCCTTGGGGACGTAGACGAACGAGCCGCCCGACCAGACGGCGGTGTTCAGCGCGGCGAACTTGTTGTCGCCGGCGGGGATGACCGTGCCGAAGTACTCCTCGAAGAACTCGGGGTGCTCGCGCAGGGCGGTGTCGGTGTCCATGAAGATGACGCCCTGCTGCTCCAGGTCCTCACGGATCTGGTGGTACACGACCTCGGACTCGTACTGCGCAGCAACGCCGGCGACCAGGCGCTGACGCTCGGCCTCGGGGATGCCCAGGCGCTCGTACGTCTCGCGGATCTCCTCGGGGAGGTCTTCCCAGCTCTGCGCCTGCTTCTCGGTGGAGCGGACGAAGTACTTGATGTTGTCGAAGTCGATGTCGCTGAGGTCGGCGCCCCAGGTCGGCATCGGCTTGCGGCCGAAGAGCTGATAGCCCTTGAGACGGGTCTTCAGCATCCATTCCGGCTCGTTCTTGAGGGCCGAGATCCCGCGGACGACCTCTTCGGAGATCCCGCGTTTCGCGACGGCACCCGCGGCATCCTCATCGTGCCAGCCGAATTCGTACACCCCCAGACCATCGAGCTCCGGGCGGTCGATCAGCACATCCGACATGCAACACTCTCCTCACAGGTCCCAAACGGTGTCATCCGCCCCGACACACCTGATCCCCGTCGAGTCTGCGGGAGCGGGTGCCGTTGGTGGGGCCCTCATCACGGGCGCTTCCATCGCGCCTAAACTGTTGACGATGCTTCAGCGCTGTCAGCGCTCATCGCAACAATCCGATTCTACAGGTTCCGCCTGACGGACGGGCCGTGCGCCACGTCTTCGACGGGCCGGAGGACTTATGCCCGAGACGACCATCCCCGCCCCCTCGACGAACAGGGCGACCGCCTCCCCCCGCTCCGCGGTGTGGGGTCGCGCGCTCACCGTCTTCGCGTGGCTGTCGTTCCTCAGCGAGACGATCATCATCGGCACCGGCGGCGCCGTGCGGCTGACCGGCTCCGGCCTCGGCTGCACCGAGTGGCCGCTGTGCACGCCCGAGTCGCTCGTCCCGATCGTCGAGGTGCAGGGCATCCACGGGATGATCGAGTTCGGCAACCGGCTGATGACCGGCGTCGTCGGGATCATCGCGATCGCCGTCGTCCTGCTCGTCCTGCACACCATCAGCGGCCGCCGGGCGCTCATCGACGCCCTGTGGTTCGCCGTCGGCGGTCTCGCCGGCGCGGCCGTCGCCTTCGTCCTGGTCTCGCTCACCGACTTCCCGGCGTTCCCCGTCGCCTCCGCCGTGCTCCTGATCGCGGTGATCGCGGCGGCGGTCCACTCGGTGCGCACGACGCCCGCCCGGCGGGATCTCGTCCTCCTCGCCTGGCTCGTGCTGATCGGCGTCGTCGCGCAGGCCCTGGTCGGCGGCATCACCGTGCTCACCGGCCTGAACCCCTTCATCGTCGGGTTCCACTACACGTCGTCGCTCCTGCTCGTCTGCATCACCGCCGCGTTCCTCGTGCGGCTGGCGACTCCGGAAGGACCGCGCGAGCGGGCCGTCCCCGCCTGGTTCGCGATCGTGACGCACGTCACCGGCCTCGCCCTCGCCGTGACCATCCTGTTCGGTGTGCTGACGACCGGATCGGGCCCGCACTCGGGCGACGCCGACGTGCTGCGCCGCGGCTTCGACGCCACGGTCCTCGCCCACGTCCACTCCTGGCCGGGCTACATCCTGGCCGCACTCGTGCTCTTCCTGACGGTGTCCGCCTGGGTCCTGCACCTCGAGCCCCGCCGGTGGCTGCTCGTGCTCGTCATCGCGATCCTCGTGCAGGTGGCCGTCGGCGTCTGGCAGGCGCGAGAGGGGCTGCCGCCCGTGCTCGTAGGCATCCACATGGTCCTGGCATCGCTGTCGGCCGCGACCTACACGGTCGTCGTGCTGCACCTCAAGCGCACCGCGTCCGTCGTACCCGCCCACGTCGACTGACCTGCCGCACAGACGATCCATAGCGCGCGCACCGGGCGCTCATCACCGCATCGACCATCGTGGTCGACATGAACAAGACACTCACCCGCAGCGCCGGGTTCTGGCTCCTCATCGTCGTCTCCCTCGCCGCGGTCGGGGTCGGCGGCTGGATGATCGCCGGACAGGTCGGCACGATGACCACGACCCTGATGGACGGCACCGCCACCGGTGTCGAGGTGTACGTCGGTCAGTCGCTCGTCGTCGTCGGCGCGGTCGTCCTCGGCGCGGGCCTGGTGGGCCTGCTCCTGTCGCTCGCCCTCGTCGCCGCGCGCACGCTCGTCGCCACCCCCGTCACCGCCGCGCCGGTCGTCGAGCACGAGGCGCCGAGCATCCAGGACGAGACGATCGAGACGGTCTCAGTCCCGCGCGACGAGCCCGCTCTCCGGACCGCCGATGCCGAGTTCGCAGAGCCGCAGGTCGATGCGGAGCCTCAGGCTGACGAGCCCCAGGCCGACGAGGATCAGAAGGGCAGCAGCGGGTCGATCGCCACGGCGACGAACAGCAGCGTCAGGTAAGTGATCGAGGCGTGGAAGACTCGCATCGGCCGCGCCTCAGTCCCCCGCACTGCCTGGTTGTACAGGCGGTGCGACTCATAGATGAACCAGCCGCCGAACACCAGGGCGGAGACGGTGTAGACGAGGCCCATGCCGGCAATCGGCACGAGCAGCAGCGAGCAGGCGACCGTGGCCCACGCGTACAGGATGACCTGCAGGCCGACCTGCGACGCGTTGCGGGTGACGCCGAGCATGGGCACGTCGACATCGTCGTAGTCGTCCTTGTACTTCATGGACAGCGGCCAGTAGTGCGGCGGCGTCCAGAGGAAGACGAGCAGGAAGAGGATGAAGGCCGGCCAGTCGAGCGAACCGGTGACGGCGGACCAGCCGATGAGGACCGGGAAGCACCCCGCGATTCCGCCCCAGATGATGTTCTGCTCGGTGCGGCGCTTGAGGATCATCGTGTAGATCACGACGTAGAAGAAGATCGCGGAGGCCGACAGGATCGCCGTGAGCGGGTTCGTGGTGAACCAGAGCCACACGGTCGACACGATCGCGAGCGTCCACGAGAAGATCAGGGCGCCACGCGGGCTGACCTCGCCGGTCACGAGCGGCCGGTTCTCCGTGCGGTGCATGTGCGCGTCGATGTCGCGGTCGAGGTACATGTTGAACGCGCCCGCCGAACCGGCGCTCATCGATCCGCCGATGACCGTCGCGAGGACCAGCCAGAGATCGGGCAGTCCGCCCTGCGCGAGGAACATGACCGGAACGGTCGAGACGAGGAGGAGTTCGAGGACCCGGGGCTTCGTCAGAGTGACGTAGGCGCTCACCGTGCGACCGATGGACGACTTCCGTACGGTCTGATCAGACATCGTCGAGATCTCGATCGCCTCCTCCGCGCGCGTTACCGGACAACCTCTCCAGTGTATGACACGCCGTGACGCCTTCCGCGCCTTCCACCCCCCGGTCGCCGGGACCGTCCCCGCTATGCTGAGAGCACTCGCGCGCCCGGTGCTGCGCTCAACCCCGCCCGTCTCCCGGACGATGCGGGATGCGCCAGGGAAGTTGCGGATGCGCCAGGGAATACCGGCGCCCTCGAAACTGTCGGAAAGGGCATGAACGTGTCGGAATTGCAGTGGGACGAGATCGATCGACGCGCGGTGGACACCGCCCGGATCCTGGCGGCCGATGCGGTCGAGAAGGTCGGCAACGGTCATCCCGGCACGGCGATGAGTCTGGCTCCCGCCGCCTATCTGCTCTACCAGCGGGTGCTGCGGCATGACCCGACCGACACCGACTGGCTCGGTCGCGACCGCTTCATCCTGTCGGTCGGCCACTCGTCGCTGACGCAGTACGTGCAGCTCTACCTCGGCGGGTTCGGGCTCGAGCTCGACGACCTCAAGGCGCTCCGCACCTGGGGCTCGAAGACCCCCGGTCACCCCGAGTACGGCCACACCAAGGGCGTCGAGATCACCACGGGCCCGCTGGGCCAGGGCCTCGCCTCGGCGGTCGGCTTCGCGTACGCCGCCCGCTACGAGCGCGGCCTCTTCGACCCCGAGGCCGCAGCGGGCACGAGCCCGTTCGACCACTTCGTCTACGTGATCGCGGGCGACGGCGACCTGCAGGAGGGCGTCACCAGCGAGGCCTCCTCGCTCGCCGGCCACCAGCAGCTCGGCAACCTCATCGCGATCTACGACTCGAACCAGATCTCCATCGAGGACGACACGAACGTCGCCTTCACCGAGGACGTCGCCGCGCGCTACGAGGCCTACGGCTGGCATGTGCAGACCGTGGACTGGAAGAAGACCGGCGAGTACGTGGAGGACGTCGCCGAGCTCCACGCCGCGATCGAGGCGGCCAAGGGCGAGACCGACAAGCCGTCGCTCATCATCCTCAAGACCATCATCGGCTGGCCGGCTCCCGGCAAGCAGAACACCGGGAAGATCCACGGATCGGCGCTCGGAGCCGACGAGCTCGCCGCCACCAAGAAGGTCCTCGGGTTCGACCCGGAGCAGACCTTCGTCGTCGCCGACGAGGTGCTGGAGCGCACGCGCGGCCTCGCGGAGCGCGCCGCCGAGGCCCGCGCCGCCTGGCAGGAGTCGTTCGATGCCTGGGCGGCCGCCAACCCCGAGCGCAAGGCCCTGCTCGACCGCGTCGAGGCCCACGAGCTCCCCGCCGACATCGCCGACGCACTCCCCGTCTTCGAGGCCGGCAAGGACGTCTCGACCCGCGCCGCGTCCGGCCAGGTCATCAACGCGCTGGCGGCGCAGCTCCCCGAGCTCTGGGGCGGCTCCGCCGACCTCGCCGAGTCGAACCTCACGACGATCAAGGACGCACCGTCGTTCATCCCGGCTGAGTGGTCGACCCACGAGTGGTCGGGCACCCCGTACGGCCGGGTGCTGCACTTCGGCATCCGTGAGCACGCCATGGGCGCGATCGTCAACGGCATCGTGCTGCACGGCCCCACGCGCGCCTTCGGGGGCACGTTCCTCATCTTCAGCGACTACATGCGTCCGGCCGTGCGCCTGGCCGCGCTGATGAACGTGCCGAGCGTCTTCGTCTGGACGCACGACTCCGTCGCCCTCGGCGAGGACGGCCCGACGCACCAGCCGATCGAGCAGCTCGCGACGCTGCGCGCGATCCCGAACCTGGCCGTCGTCCGTCCGGCGGACGCCAACGAGACCGCCGCCGTGTGGCTCGAGATCCTCCGGCGCCACGAGGGCCCGGCCGGCATCGCGCTGACCCGCCAGAACATCCCGGTGTTCCCGCGCGGCGAGGGCGAGGCTTCGGGCGACACCTTCGCCTCCGCCGCCCAGGCCGCCAAGGGCGCCTACGTCCTGGCCGAGGCGCCGGGCGGCACGCCGGACGTCATCATCGTGGCCACCGGCTCCGAGGTGCAGCTCGCCGTGAACGCCCGCGAGGTGCTCGCCGGCGAGGGCGTGAACGTCCGCGTCGTCTCCGCCCCCTCGCTGGAGTGGTTCGCGGAGCAGGACGAGGCCTACCGCGAGAGCGTGCTGCCGTCGTCCGTCACCGCCCGCGTCTCGGTCGAGGCCGGTTCCGTGCTCACGTGGCGCGGCATCGTCGGCGACCGCGGCCGGTCGGTCGGCATCGATCACTTCGGCGCCTCCGCCGATTACAAGACCCTCTTCGAGAAGTTCGGCATCACCACCGAGGCCGTCGTCGCGGCCGCCCGCGAGACCATCAAGGAGAACGCATGAGCACCCCCACCGCCCAGCTCGCCGCCGCTGGCGTCAGCATCTGGCTCGACGACCTCTCGCGCACCCGCATCTCCTCCGGCAACCTCGCCGAGCTGATCGCGTCGCGCAACGTCGTGGGCGTCACCACGAACCCGACCATCTTCGCGAACGCGATCACGGACAAGAACGACACCTCCTACGACGCGCAGGTCACTGAGCTCGCCGCGTCCGGAGCCTCCGCCGAGGACGCCGTGTTCGCCGCGACGACCCAGGACGTCCGTGCCGCGCTCGACGTCTTCCGCCCGGTGTGGGAGGAGTCTGGTCACGTCGACGGACGCGTCTCGATCGAGGTCTCCCCCGACCTCGCCCACGACACCGACGGCACCGTGGCGCAGGCCAAGGAGCTGTGGGACCGGATCGACCGGCCCAACCTCCTCGTGAAGATCCCGGCGACCAAGGCCGGCCTCCCGGCCATCACCGAGGCCATCGCGAACGGCATCAGCGTCAACGTGACCCTCATCTTCAGCCTGGAGCGCTACGCCGAGGTCATCGAGGCATACCTCACGGGCCTCGAGCGTGCCAAGGAGGCGGGCATCGATCTGTCCACCATCCACTCCGTGGCCTCGTTCTTCGTCTCCCGGGTCGACACCGAGACGGACAAGCGCCTGACCGCGATCGGCACGGACGCGGCCACCGCGCTGAAGAGCAAGGCGGGGCTGGCGAACGCCCGACTCGCCTACGAGCTCTTCGAGAAGACGTTCGCCGAGAAGCGCGCGCAGGATCTCCTCGCCGCCGGCGCCAACGTCCAGCGCCCGCTGTGGGCGTCCACCGGCGTGAAGGACCCGGCGCTGCCGGACACGCTCTACGTCACGGAGCTGGTCGCGGACGGCGTCGTCAACACGATGCCGGAGAAGACCCTCGAGGCGACGTTCGACCACGCCGTCGTCACGGGAGACACCATCACCGGCGGCTACGAGGAGGCCCGCGAGGTCTTCGCCGGGCTCGCCGAGGTGGGCGTCGACTTCGATGCCGTGACCGAGGTGCTCGAGGAGGAGGGGGTCGCGAAGTTCATCGACTCCTGGCACGATCTGCTCGCGCAGGTCACCGAGGCTCTGGAGGCACAGCGATGACCTTCGCCATCCACGCATCGGGCCCGGCGCGCGTCGCCATCGAGGAGACAGTGCCGGCGCTGGTCCACGACCTCGTCGCCTCCCGCATCACCGGCGGCGACGCCACGCTCTGGGGTCCGGCCGCCGAGGCCGAGGCGTCGGTCCGCCTCGGCTGGGTCGAGGCCGTCTCGGTCTCCCGCCCGCTGGTCGCGGAGATCGTCGCGCTGCGCGAGGAGCTCGCGGCCAAGGGTGTCACCCGCGTGGTGCTGGCCGGAATGGGCGGCTCGTCGCTCGCTCCCGAGGTCATCGCGCAGACGTCCGGCGTCCCGCTCACGATCCTCGACTCCACCGCCCCGGGGCAGGTGCTCGCCGCGCTCGACGAGGGTCTCGCCGAGACGGTCCTCGTCGTGTCGTCGAAGTCGGGCTCCACGGTCGAGACCGACTCGCAGCGCCGGACCTTCGAGGCCGCCTTCCGCGACCTCGGCATCGATCCCACCGAGCGGATCGTCGTGGTCACCGACCCCGGCTCCCCGCTCGACGCCTCGGCACGCGAGGCCGGCTACCGGGTCTTCAACGCCGACCCGAACGTGGGCGGCCGCTACTCGGCGCTGACCGCCTTCGGTCTCGTGCCCTCGGGGCTCGCGGGCGTGGACGTCGACGAGCTGCTGGACGAGGCCGAGGCCTCGATGCTCGAGGTGGCCGTGGACTCCGCCGACAACCCCGCACTCCGTCTCGGGGCGGCGATCGCCGCCACCAGCCCCCGCCGCGACAAGCTGGGTCTGATCACCGACGGCACGCACATCAAGGGGCTGCCGGACTGGATCGAGCAGCTCATCGCCGAGTCCACGGGCAAGGAGGGCACGGGCATCCTCCCGGTCGTCCTGCTCCCGGTCTCGCCGGAGCTCGACCCGGTCCCCGCCGACCTCCAGATCGTGCGTCTCGTCGACGACGCCAACGAGTTCCACCTGCACGAGCGGCACGAGGGCGAGATCCTCGTCAGCGGCACGCTCGGCGCGCAGTTCATCGTCTGGGAGTACGCGACGGCCATCGCCGGGCACCTCCTCGGCATCAACCCGTTCGACCAGCCCGACGTCGAGTCGGCCAAGGTCGCCGCCCGGGGCCTGCTCGACGCCCGACCGGAGCCGACGGCACCCGCATTCGTCGAGAACGGCGTCGAGGTGCGGGTCTCCGACCCCGCCCTCGCCGTCTCGGGCACGGTCGAAGGCGTGCTGGACGCACTCTGGGCCCAGCTCCCCGCCGACGGCTACGTGTCCATCCAGGCCTACGTCAACCGCCTCGAGGTGCCGCAGCTCCAGGGCCTGCGCGAGCTCGTCGCCGCCGATTCCGGGCGCCCGACCACGTTCGGCTGGGGACCGCGCTTCCTGCACTCCACGGGCCAGTACCACAAGGGCGGCCCCGCCCAGGGCGTGTTCCTGCAGATCCTGGAGCGCACGGACGTGGATCTCGAGATCCCCGACCGCCCGTTCACGTTCGGGCAGCTCATCCAGGCGCAGGCGGCCGGCGACGCGGGTGTGCTCGCGGAGCATGGACGGCCCGTCGTCTCGCTGACGATCACCGAGTCCTCGGACGACGTGCTCGCCCTCTTCGAAGCCGCACAGAAGTAACCGCAGGAGAGCCCCCACCGATGTCTGTACCCATCTCGCGCGGGCACAACCCGCTGCGCGACCCCGACGATCGTCGTCTCAACAGGATCGCGGGACCCAGCGCCCTCGTGATCTTCGGCGTGACGGGTGATCTGTCCCGCAAGAAGCTCATGCCGGCGGTCTACGATCTCGCGAACCGGGGGCTCCTGCCCCCGGGCTTCGCGCTCGTGGGCTTCGCCCGCCGCGACTGGGAGGACCAGGACTTCGCCCAGGTCGTCTACGACGCGGTGAAGCAGCATGCCCGCACGCCGTTCCGCGAGGAGACCTGGACGCAGCTGCTCCAGGGCATCCGGTTCGTCTCCGGCGAGTTCGACAACCCCGACTCCTTCCGCAAGCTGCGGGAGACCGTCGAGAAGCTCGACGTGGAACGCGGCACCATGGGCAACCACGCCTACTACCTCTCGATCCCGCCGAAGGACTTCCCGCTCGTCGCGAAGCAGCTCAAGGAATCGGGGCTCGTGGGCGAGGACGCGGACGACGACGAGCGCTGGCGGCGCGTCGTCATCGAGAAGCCGTTCGGGCACGACCTCGAGTCGGCTCGCGCTCTCAACGCGGCCCTCGAGGTGGCGTTCCCCGCCGACTCGATCTTCCGCATCGACCACTACCTCGGCAAGGAGACGGTGCAGAACATCCTCGCGCTGCGCTTCGCCAACGAGTTGTACGAGCCGATCTGGAACCGCAACTACGTCGATCACGTGCAGATCACGATGGCCGAGGACATCGGCGTCGGCGGTCGCGCCGGGTACTACGACGGGATCGGCGCCGCCCGCGACGTCATCCAGAACCACCTGCTCCAGCTGCTCGCGCTCACGGCGATGGAGGAGCCCATCAGCCTCTCCGCCGAGCACCTGCGTGCCGAGAAGGAGAAGGTCCTCGCCGCGGTGCACGTGCCGGAGGATCTCTCCCTCGCCACGGCGCGCGGACAGTACGCCGGCGGCTGGCAGGGCGGCGAGAAGGTCACCGGCTTCCTCGACGAGGAGGGGATGAACCCCGAGTCGACGACCGAGACCTACGCGGCCATCAAGCTGGAGATCGATACCCGACGCTGGGCCGGCGTGCCGTTCTACCTGCGGACGGGCAAGCGCCTCGGCCGACGGGTGACGGAGATCGCCGTGGTGTTCAACCGCGCGCCGCAGCACCTGTTCGGCCGCGGCAACGCCTCGGAGCTCGGGCAGAACGCCCTCGTGATCCGCGTCCAGCCCGACGAGGGCGTGACGATCCGCTTCGGCTCGAAGGTGCCGGGCAACGGCACGAACGTCCGCGACGTGACGATGGACTTCGGCTACGGCCACGCGTTCACGGAGGCGAGCCCGGAGGCGTACGAGCGTCTGATCCTCGACGTCCTCCTGGGCGACCCGCCGCTCTTCCCGCGGCACGAGGAGGTCGAGCTCTCCTGGAAGATCCTCGACCCGGTGGAGAAGTACTGGGCCGCCCAGGGCGGTCCGGTGGAGCAGTACGCGCCCGGCTCGTGGGGACCGGCCTCGGCCGACGACCTGCTGGCCCGCGACGGACGAGTCTGGAGACGCCCGTGATCATCGACCTTCCCGACACGACCGTCAGCCAGGTCGCCAAGCAGCTCGTCAAGGTGCGCGAGGAGGGTGGCGCCGTCGCCCTCGGCCGCGTCCTCACCCTGGTCATCGCTGCCCGCAAGGGCGTCGCGGAAGCCGCGATCGACGCGGCGAACGATGCGTCGCGCGAGCACCCGATGCGCGTGATCGTGCTGACGACCGGCGACGGCGAGTCCCGCCTCGACGCGCAGATCCGCGTGGGCGGAGACGCCGGGGCGAGCGAGGTCGTCGTGCTGCACGCGCACGGCGCCGCCGCGAGCAACGAGGAGAGCCTGCTCACCGGGCTGCTCCTCCCGGACGCCCCGGTGGTGGCGTGGTGGCCGGACGAGGCCCCCACCTCTCCCGCGACGTCGCCGCTCGGCCGCATCGCCCAGCGCCGGATCACCGACGCCGCCACGTCCCCGGATGTCCGCGACCGCCTCGCCCTCCTCGGGCGTACGCACGCCCCCGGCGACACCGACCTGGCCTGGACGCGCCTCACGCACTGGCGCGAGCAGCTCGCCGCGGTGCTGGACCAGCCGCCGTACGAGACCATCACCGCCGTCGAGGTCCGGGGTGGGAGCGCCTCGCCCTCCACGGCGCTGCTCGCCGCGTGGCTGCAGATGGCACTGGACGTCCCGGTGCGGTGGTCGTACGAGGACCCGGAGCACTGGCAGGAGGGCATCAAGTCGGTGCGCCTCACCCGGGAGTCCGGCGACATCCTCCTCGAGCGCCCGTCGCCCGGCGTCGCCGTGCTCACCCAGCCGAACCAGCCCGACCATGACCTCCACCTGCCGCGGCGGACGCTGCGCGAGTGCCTCGCGGAGGAGCTGCGCCGGCTCGACCCCGACGTCCTGTACGGTCGAGTGATCACGGAGGGCTGGGAGAAGCTCGGTCCGCCCGAGACAGGAGAGTGACCTCGATGCCGGGATCATCCGCAGAGAAGCGGGTCGTGGTCGAGGCCACCCCCGCCGCCCTCGCCCTCCGGGTCGCCGATCGCTTCCTCACCCGTGTCCGCGCGCGGACGCGCAACGGCCGTCTGGCTCACGTCGCCCTGACGGGCGGGTCGATGGGCGGTGCCGTCCTGCGCGCCGTCCGGGAGAACCCGCGATCCGCCGAGATCGACTGGTCCCTCGTGCACTTCTGGTGGGGTGACGAGCGATTCGTTCCGCGGGAGGACGCGGAGCGAAACGCCCTCCAGTCGCGGGAGGCGCTGCTCGACTACATCGAGCTCCCCGCGGAGAACGTGCACGAAGTCGCCGGATCCGACAGCGGACTCGACCTCGATGAGGCCGCCGCCGCGTACGCCGCCGAGCTCGCCCGGTTCGGCACCGAGGACCATCCGTGGCCCTCGTTCGCCGTGTGCTTCCTCGGCGTCGGTCCCGACGGCCACATCGCTTCGCTCTTCCCGGACCGGGAAGAGGTCACCGTGACCGATGCCGCGGCGCTCCCCGTGCGGGACTCCCCCAAGCCCCCGCCCGAGCGCGTGACCCTGACGCGCCCGGTGCTGAACGCGTCCAAGCGGGTGTGGCTGGTCCTGACGGGTGCCGACAAGGCATCGGCGCTCGGCCTCGCTCTCGCCGGCGCCAGCTACACGAGCGTTCCGGCCGCGGGGGCGAAGGGCCGCAAGCGGACGGTGTTCTTCGTCGACGAGGCGGCGGCGTCCGAGGTCTCTCCGGACCTCATCGACCAGGCCTACTGAGCGTCGGGGCCGCGTGTCTCACGCGGGTCCGGCTGCTCCGGCGCACCCGATGCCGGAGCAGCCGGCGGGGTGGCGGGGTCGCTTCCCCGGGTGATGCCGAGCTCCTGGCTCTCGCTGAGGACCTGCGGGTGGAATCGCGCGAGCCCGACGACGCCCCAGACGGCGATGCTGCCGGCGACGCCGAAGATGATGAAGACCCACCACGGAGCCGCCGCGGCCTCACCGAGCACGAGCATGCCGATGAGCACGGCCACCATCGGGTCGACCACTGTCAGACCGGCGATGACGAGGTCCGGCGGACCGGAGCTGTAGGCGGTCTGCACGAAGTACGCGCCGACGGCACCCGCCGAGAGCAACGCGAGCAGGCAGACCGCGGTGATCCACTCGAACTGGCCGGCCTCGATGCGCTTGATGATGACCTTCGCGAGGGTGGCGACGAAACCATAGAGGATGCCGGCGCCGATGATGTAGAACAGCGCCCGCATCCGATGCCGGAGGATGAGCCAGCACGCCCCGAGCACGATGATCACGACGAGCAGGATCGCGAGGATGACGAACAGTTCGCGGTCCGTGACCTCCTTCTCCGTGGCGTAGATCGCGGCGAAGAACACGAACAGGAAGATGCCACCGACGCAGGCGATGATCGCGGTGAGGGATTGCCGCGTGGGGGCGTGTCCGGAGACGCGGGCATTCAGCAGCGTCGTGATGACGAGGGCGATGGCGCCGAGCGGCTGCACCACGATCAGCGGCGCTTTCACGAGGGCCGCGAGCTGACAGACGATCGCGAGACCCAGCATGAGCGTCCCGACCACCCAGGACGGGCGCGTGAACAGGCGCTTGAGCTGATCGAAGCTGAGGCCGGCGGCGCCGTCGGAGCCGCTGAGCCGCTCGACCTTCTCCACGCCCCGGTGCTGGTACTGCGCGCCGAGCGACATGAACACGGCACCGGCGAGAGCCAGCGGGATCCCCAGGAGCAGGCCGGGGTTCTGGAACGCTCCGACCAGCTGGTCGCCGACGTCCTCGACCGTCCCCATCCACACCCCTGCGCTCACAGTACGACCCTACCCGGAGAGTGCCGCCGACTAGGGTTGTGACGTGGCTGTCCTTCCGATTCGCATCATGGGCGATCCCGTCCTGCACTCCCCCGCCTCCCCCGTCGAGGCGATCACCGACGAGATCCGCACCCTCGTCGCCGACATGTTCGAGACCATGGACGCCGCGCCCGGCGTCGGTCTCGCCGCTCCCCAGGTGGGGGTGCCGCTGCGGATCTACACGTACTCCTATGTCGACGACGACGACCAGCCGTGGCGCGGCGTGCTCATCAATCCCGAACTGTGGATGACGCCGACGGAGCCGGGCGCGCCGGACCCCGAGCTGGAGTCCGAGGGCTGCCTGTCCTTCCCGGGCGAGCGGTTCCCGCTGCGCCGGTCCGACCGCGTGCGGGTGACGGCGACGGATCTGGACGGTAGCCCGGTCACGCTGGAGGTGGACGGCTGGCGCGCTCGGATCATGCAGCACGAGTTCGATCACCTGGACGGCGTGCTCTACATCGACCGCCTCTCGGACTCCGACTGGAAGACGACGCAGAAGATCGCGCGCAAGCGCGGCTGGGGGCGTCCGGGGGCCAGCTGGCTCCCCGGCGTGGACGACCTCGAGGGCTGATCTCACTCAGCCCACGCACAGCATCCTTCAAGTTGCGTCATAGACTCCGGGCACTATAGCGTGTTCGCGGCGGGGATATTCAGCATGCCCCGCGTCACGCTCTGAAGGGGAAATCCATGATGAAGTCGCGCACCCGTCGCGCACTCGTGCTCACCGGTTCGGCCGTCGCCGTCTCGCTCGCTCTCACCGGTTGCAGCGCGATCAACAGCATCCTCGGCGGCGGTCGCGCCGACGCCGACCGCGATGAGGAGACCGGCCAGGTCACCGAGAGCGCGAACATCGACGTCTTCTCGGTGAAGCTCGGCGACTGCATGCTCGAGACCGGCTCCGGGATGCTCACCGACGCGAACGTGGTGCCGTGCTCCGAGCCCCACGACGAAGAGGTCTTCTACGAGATCAAGATGGACGACGGCGACTACTCCGAGGAGGCCATCGGCGCCGCGTCCGAGGACTGCATCGGCGACGCGTACACGTCCTTCGTCGGCGTCTCCTACCAGGAGTCCGCCCTGGACGTGACCACGCTCACCCCCAGCAAGGACTCGTGGGAGCAGGCCAACGACCGCGTGATCCAGTGCATCATCATCGACCCGGCCGGACAGGTCGAGGGATCGCTCAAGGGCGCCGCGCGCTGATCAGACCGCATCTTCACGAAGGGCTCCGCCGCGAGGCGGGGCCCTTCGTCGTCCGTGCCACGGCTCAGCCGTCTGCGGCGCGGAGAGCGAGCCACGCCGCGACGCGGTCGTCCGGATCGGACAGCGAAAGACCCGTGAGGTCCTCGATCCGTCGGACGCGCGTCGTCAGCGTCTGGCGGTGGATGCGCAGCCGCGCCGCGCTCTCGCTCCATGCCCCGTTGCACGCGAGGAACACCCGGAGCGTGTCGAGGAGCTCGGCCGGCCGCTCGGCCGCGCGCAGCGGGTCGAGCAGACGCGCGAGGCGCGTGGTCTGATCCGGATCCAAGGCCCCGAGCACGAACGACACCGTGGGGATGGCCTCGTAGCGGACCACGCGTTCGCCCCCGGTGCGCGCGGCTTCGCAGGCGTGCCGCGCCTCGTCGATGCTGCGTGCGAGAGCATCGGTGCTTGCCGGTCGGCCGAGGCCGAGATAGAGGGTCGACGCGAAGGCCCTGGCGCGATGCGCAATCTGGTCGGCATGGTCCTCGCGCACGACGCCCTGGACGATTCCCCGCTGCGACGTGAAGACGTGCTCCGCGCCGAGTTCGTCGAGCCAGAGGCCGAGCAGATGCTCGACGTCGACGCCGCTGGTACGGGAGGCGAGGGCGAACCCCACCAGCACGCGCTCGTGCACACCCCAGCGACGGAGCAGACGAGCGGCCTCCTCCCCTCCCTCGCGCACGGTCTCGAACATCATCGAGCGGCCCAGGCGCTCCAGCTGACTGCTGTCGCGGGTGCGCATCAGGAGATCGAGCAGCGCCGCGGCCTGGGAGCTCAGTTCCCGCCCGCGGCCGGAGCTGTCGTTGCGCGGAGCGGTCACGAGCTGCGCGCTGATGTCCTGGCCGGGACCGACCGGGTGCACCTGCAGGGCGCGATGCCGCACCCGCACCGGTCGGCCGACGGCGACGGCGATCGCATCGTCGATGTGCAGGCTCCCGGCACCGGCCGTGGTGATGACCTCGCCGTGCCGATCCAGGAGCACCGCCCACCCGTCGATGCGGTGTGCGAGCTCGGCGATGACGCCGGTGATGCCGCTGCGTCGCGCCGCCAGCGTGAGCACCCGCATCGCCGAGGTGATGGCGCGAGCCTCCGCCGCCTGATCGACGGCGAGGAGCGAGGTCAGCGTCGGTACGAGCAGCGGCGGCGACAGGGAGGCCCCGATGATGGCCGTGATCCCCGCGTCCCGCAGGGCCTCGCGAAGGCGGAGGCTGTCGGCGCTGGTGACCACCACGGCCTCCCCCAGCGCGGCGCGGCGGTCGCCGGCGACGCCGAGGAGCGAGGTCTCTTCGGCCACGACGAGCGTCGCATGGAGCGGATCCACCGGCGGACCGAAGTCGTCGAGGGGCACGACCGCGTTGACGGGCCGCGCACCGGGAACGGCGCCGGGCAGCAGCTCCCCGCGGAGATATCGGGCCACGGAGGCGACGTCACGAGCCACCCTCCGATCATACAGATTGTCGAAGAGAGACCATTCAGTTCACGCTTCTGTCGGATGCCGAGGCCTTCCGCTCTCTCCTAGCATCGTGCGCATCCCCACTTTCCGAAGGATGTCATGAAAGCTGTTGTCTTCCGCGACCCCCAGTCGCCCATCGAGTTCGTCGACGTCGACCTCGCTCCGCCCCGCGCCGGTGAGGTGCGGGTGCGCATCGCCGCCGCCGGCGTCTGCCACTCCGACCTGCACGTCAAGCGCGGCGAGTGGGATGCCGCCGCTCCCCTGGTCATGGGGCACGAGGGCTCCGGCGTCGTCACCGAACTCGGCGAGGGCGTCACCACGCTCGCCGTCGGCGACCACGTCGTGCTGAGCTGGGTGCCGCCGTGCGGCGAGTGCCGGTACTGCCGCGCCGGGCACGAAGCCCGGTGCCAGAAGGTCGCGACCGTGGTAGCTCCCCTCGGCGTGCTCTTCGACGTCACGTCCCGACTGAGCCGCGACGGCGAGCAGCTGCACCACTACCTGGGCGTCTCGTCCTTCGCGGAGGAGGTCGTCGTCCCCGCATCCGGAGCCGTGAAGGTCCGTGACGACGCGCCCCTCGACGTCATCGCGGTCGTCGGCTGCGCGGTCGCGACCGGTGTCGGCGCCGTCCTGAACACCGCCGCCGTGGAACCGGGGTCGACCGTCGCCGTCATCGGCTGCGGCGGCGTCGGGCTCAACGTCGTCCAGGGCGCCCGTCTCGCCGGGGCGGAGCGCATCGTCGCGATCGACGTTCGTCCGGAGAAGACGCAGATGGCCCTGCAGTTCGGGGCCACGGACCGCATCGACGCCTCCCAGGGCGATGCCGTGGCCCAGCTGCGCGAACTCATCCCGGACGGCGTCGACTACGCCTTCGACGCGATCGGCCGGACCTCCACGACCGAGCAGTCCATCCAGATGCTCGGTCTCGGTGGCGCCGCCGTCATCGTCGGGCTGCCGCCCACGGGAGCGCGCGCCTCGTTCGAGCCGCTCGTCCTCGCCGAGGCCGACCAGCGCATCCTCGGCTCGAACTACGGCTCGGTGCGGCCGTCGATCGACGTCCCCGCGCTCGTGGACCGCTACATGGACGGGCAGCTCAAGATCGATCCGCTGATCTCCGGTCGCCGTCCGCTCTCCGAGGCCGCCGCGGCCCTGGACGACCTCGACGGGGGCTCGGCACTGCGCACCCTCCTCATCCCCTGACCGCCGCGCGCGGCTCCCACCCCTGAAACCCGAATCCAGGAGAACCATGTCAGACACCGTCGTCGCTCCGCCCGGCGCCCCGCAGGATGCCGGGCTCCGCACCGGCGTCATGAGCGGACCCGAGCTCGCCGCCCAGGCCATCGCCAACATCGCCCCCAGCGCCGTCATCGCCTTCACGGCCGCCGCCATCTTCCTCGGCGCCGGGAACGGCACCATCTACGCCTTCGCACTGGCCACCATCGTGATCCTGTGCGTCGGCTACTGCGTGGTGGTGTTCGCCCGCAAGCACGCCTCCGCGGGCTCGCTGTACACCTACGTGTCGAAGGGCCTCGGCCCGTTCGGCGCCTTCCTCGCCGGCGTGACGCTGCTGATCGGCTGCTTCGGCATCGCGGCGGCCTCCCTCAGCGGCTCGGTCAGCTACATGGGACAGTTCCTGAGCATGCTGGGCCTGCCCGCTCAGGGGCTCGGCTGGGACATCGGCCTGGCGATCCTGCTCGGCGGCCTGGCGACGCTGTTCACCATCCGCGGCATCCGCCTGTCCGCCCGGGTCTCACTCGTCCTCGAGCTGCTCTCCGTCGGCATCATCCTCGTGCTGCTCATCGCGGCGCTCGCGTGGGCGGGCCCCTCCGCGTGGGACCCTGCGCAGGTGCTCGCGACCGGCTCGTCGTTCCAGGGCATCGCGTCCGGCATGGTGCTGGGCATCCTGGGCTTCGTCGGCTTCTCCTCTGCGGACGCCCTCGGCCGCGAGGCCAAGGAGCCGTACAAGGCGATCCCCCGCGCCATCATGTGGAGCGCCCTCGGCGTCGGCGTGCTCTACGTCTTCGCCGCGTACACGCAGATCGCGGTCCTCGGCGACGACCTCGCCACCGCCGCGAGCCCGCTGGAGAGCATGTCCGCCCTGATCGGCATGCCGGGCTGGTTCGCGGCCGTGCTCACGTTCGGCGTCTCGGCGTCGTTCTTCGCGGTCGTCGTCGCCCCGCTCAACGTGATCGGCCGCATCGTCTACGTGATGGGCAAGGAAGGCGTCGTCGCGGAGCGCTTCGGACGCACGCACGAGCAGCACCTCACGCCGCACCGCGTGCTCATCCTCGCCGGTGCCGCGGCGATCACGGTCGACATCGTGCTGCTGGTGGCGGGAGCGGCGACGGGCGACATCCTCGTCTGGGTCAACACCTGGGGCACTTACGGCTACATGGTCGCCTACGCCCTCGTCGCCATCGCGTGCGTGGTCTACACGCAGCGGGCGAAGATGCGGAACGGTCTCGTGAAGATGTGCGCCACGGTCGCGGTCGTGACGATGGCGTACGTCTTCTTCGCGAACGTGTGGCCGGTGCCGGCCTTCCCGTACAACGTGATCCCGTACGTGTTCCTCGTGACCGTCGCTCTCGCGCTGACCCGGTACGCCTACCTCGCCCGTCGCCGCCCTGACGTGATTGCCCGGATCGGCAACACCGAGACGAGCGCCATGGAGGGCGTCGGCTGAGCCGTTCTCTTTGACAGGAAGAGCCTCTCCGCCAGGAGGGGCTCTTCCTGTGTCCGGGCATGCCACCGAGCGGTCCGGGAACGGAAGAAGCCCCCTCCGTGGAGGGGGCTTCTCTCGTTGGCTCCCCGGCTTGGACTCGAACCAAGAACCTGCCGGTTAACAGCCGGCTGCTCTGCCAATTGAGCTACCGAGGAATGTGCGCCGCGGAGCGGGCAACTCGTCAAGCTTAGCAAACTCGAGACCCTGTTCGTGACACCGGGGCGCCTTCCGCGACCCTCGGGCGTGTCGCGCTCAGCGGCGGGAATCCGACTCCGCATTCGGCACCCAGAGCAGGTCCTTGCCGACACCCCGCGCAACGACGTGGCCCCCGCGCAGCATGAGGGTCTCCGCGTTCAGCTCCCGGATGAAGTCCGCGTCGTTGGTCACGAGGAGAGCCGCCATCCCCTCCTCCTTGCGGCGCCGGGTGATGGCGTCGAAGACGACCGGTCGCACCTCCAGATCGAGGTTCGCGAGGATCTCGTCGGCGATGAGCACCCGCGGCTCCAGCACGAAGGAGCGGGCGATCGCGACCCGCTGGCGCATGCCCGCACTGAGCTCGTAGGGGAACTTCGCCGCGGTCCCGAGCGGCAGGTGGAGCTCATCCAGGAGCGTCGCCACCCGGATGGAGAGCGCGCGGGTGTTGACGCGCTTCTCCCGGATGAGGATCGGCTCAGCGATGACCTCGTTGACCGTCAGCTGCGGCGGCAGATCCGCCCCGGCGCCCTGGGGCACGAAGCCCGTGCGATAGGTGAGGATGCGGTGCTTGCGACCCGGACGACGGATGTCGATGCCGCAGACCTGCGCCCGGCCGCCGACGACGCGCACGGAGGGATCCGTGGAACCCGCGAGCGCAGCGACGAGCGTCGACTTGCCCGAGCCGGTCGGTCCCGCGACGCAGATGAGCCCGCCGGGGGCGAGCGAGAACGTCACGCCGTCGACCGCGCGATTGGGCGTGCCGTGACCGATCCGGTCGATGACCAGATCGGAGCACTCGATCGCGTTCGAGGATTCGGGCGTGCGGGGCATATCTCCATCCTGCCGTCTCGTCCGGGACCGTTCCGGTTACGACTCGGCGAAGAACCGCTGGCGCTCCACGTCGATGTCCCGCAGGCGCACCCGCAGCGCGCGTCCGCCGTCGGAGTCCGCGGGGACGCGCTGGACCGCGCCCAGCAGCTCCTGCTTCTCGTGCTCGAGCTGGCGCACGACCAGCCGTCGGGCGAGATCCGTCGCGGACGCCACCGCGCCGGCCTCGTCCCGCGCCGGGAACGGCGTCATCAACAGCTCGCCGGCGAGCGAACGGTACGGCTCGCGCACGCTGTTCACCGCGTCCGTCACCCATCCGGCACGGCTGCGGTCGGGGGCCGCCGCGACCGCCTCCCGCACCGCATCGAGGCCGGGCGTGCGGAACGGCTCCGCGAGGGCTCGGGTCAGCAGCGCCGCGTCGATCTGGTGACCGTACTGGAGGGCGCCCATGAGCGCGTCGCGCTCCACGGCGACGTCGGGCGACCGGGGCAGGCTGGCGAGCGTCACGGCCGCGACAACCGGTCCGCCCGTGGCGGGATCGACCCGCGGCGAGGCGTCCCGACGCGTCTGTGGAGCGGCGGCCTGCGCACCGCGCGCGGCGCGCTCGACCTCCCCGTGCACCTCGGTCGGGTCCATGCCGAGACGGCGGGCCAGCACCCGCTCGTAGCCGGGGCGCAGGAGGCGATCGCGGATCTCCGCGACGATCGGGGCCGCGGCGCGGAGGGCGCCGACCCGGCCCTCCACCGTGGCGAGGTCGAATCCGGCGAGCTTGCGGTCGATCGCGAACTCGAACATCGGCTGCTTCGCGTCCATGAGACCGCGCACCGCCGCGTCTCCGCGCTGCAGCCGGAGGTCGCACGGATCGAGGCCGTCCGGTGCGACCGCGACGAACGTCTGCGCGTTGAACCGGTCGTCCTCGGTGAACGCCCTCAGGGCGGCCTTCTGCCCCGCCTCGTCGCCGTCGAAGGTGAACACCACCTCCCCGGACGCGTTGTCGTCGCCCATGACCCGGCGGAGGACCTTGATGTGCTCGGAGCCGAAGGCCGTGCCACAGGTCGCGACCGCGGTCGTCAAGCCCGCGAGGTGGCAGGCCATCACGTCGGTGTAGCCCTCGACGACCACGACCCGGCGGGGGTCGCCACGAGCGATGTCCCGTTTGGCGAGATCGAGCCCGTAGAGCACCTGCGCCTTCTTGTAGATCGGGGTCTCGGGGGTGTTGAGGTACTTGGGCCCCTGATCGTCGTCGAAGAGCTTGCGGGCGCCGAAGCCGATCGTCTGCCCCGACACGTCACGGATCGGCCAGACGAGCCGGCCGCGGAAACGGTCGTACACGCCGCGCTGGCCCGTCGAGACGAGGCCCGCGGTGCTCAGCTCCTCACGGGTGAACCCCTGCGCGGTCAGCGCCTTGAGCATGCCGTCCCAGCCACGGGGGGCGAAGCCGACGCCGAAATGCGCCGCCGCGCCGGCGTCGAAACCGCGCTCCCCGAGGAAACGGCGGGCGGCCTCGGCATCCGGGGACAACAGCTGGGAGCGGAAGAACTCCGCCGCCGCCGTGTTCGCCGCGTACAGGCGGCTGCGACCACTGGTCTCGGGCGCCGGGCCGCCGTCTTCGTAGTGGAGGGTGTAGCCGATCCGGCCCGCGAGCCGCTCCACCGCCTCGGTGAAGCTCACGTGGTCCATGGCGCGGAGGAAGGAGTACACGTCGCCGGACTCGCCGCAGCCGAAGCAGTGGTAGTAGCCGACCTGCTGGCGCACGTGGAAGCTGGGGCTCTTCTCGTCGTGGAAGGGGCAGAGCCCCTTGAGCGACCCGACTCCCGCCGATTTGAGGGCGACGCGCTCCCCCACGATGTCCGCGATGTTGGTGCGGGCCTTGACCTCGTCGACGTCGGCCTGCCGGATACGGGGCATCAGCGTGCGCCTTCTGCGACGGGCCGCCTCTCGACAGGCGTGCGCGCCCCGGGGCGCGCATGACGCGGCGTCCAGATGCCGACCTCAGCCGGGTCGATCTCGCCGACCAGCCGGTTGTGCCAGTCGATCGCACTCTGATCGGTCAGGCTCGCGATCTGGTCCACGACCACGCGTGCCCGCTCGGCGTCGCCCTCGGCGGCGACGAAGTCGGCCGCGAACGCCGGCTCCAGCACGTCGGCGCCGGCCGACCACAGGGTGTCCGTCGACCACAGGGCGTCGGCCAGCCGTTTGAGGACCCTCCGCTGCTCCTTGTAGACGCCCTTCCTGGCATCGATCGTGACGATCGCCTGACCCATGATCCCCTTGAGCACGGCGATCTCGACCTCGACGACGCGGGGCACGATCACGTGCGCGTTGTAGCGGACCAGGCGCGTGCCGCCGAAGGCCTCGCGCGTGGCCGAGACCGCCGCGCGGGCGAACCGGCCGATGAGGTCGCTGGTGAGGTTCTTGAGCCGGGCGAGGTCCTGTCGGGAGCGGTCGAAGGACGCGAGCCACATCGGCTGCGAGGCGAGCCGGTAGAGGGCGTCGGCGAGCTCGTCGCGGGTGAAGTCGTAGCCGACCCACTGCTGGATCCGGCTGAGCAGGGCTTCGTGGGCCGCCGGGTCGGCGAGCTGAGCGACGTCGACGTACCCGTTGACGATCGCGTCCTCGAAGTCATGCACCGAGTAGGCGATGTCGTCGGAGAGGTCCATGATCTCCGCTTCGATGCAACGCAGCCGCCCTGGCGCTCCGTCGCGCATCCAGCGGAACACCGCCTCGTCCTCGGGGTACACGCCGAACTTCAGTCGGCCGCCAGGGTCGGGGACGGGACTGTCGACCGTCCACGGATACTTGCAGGTCGCGTCGAGACTCGCCCGCGTGAGGTTCAGGCCGACGGAGGCGCCGTCGGCGTCGAGCACCTTCGCCTCGAGCCGCGTGAGGATGCGCAGCGACTGGGCGTTGCCCTCGAAGCCGCCGATCGCCTCGGCCCACTCGTTCAGCGCCCGCTCCCCGTTGTGGCCGAACGGCGGGTGGCCGAGATCGTGGCTCAGGCACGCGGTGTCCACCACGTCCGCAGAGACCCCGAGGGCGGCCGCGAGCTCCCGGCCGACCTGCGCGACCTCGAGCGAGTGGGTCAGGCGGTTGCGTGCGAAGTCGGCGGTACTGGCGGGGCTGAGCACCTGCGTCTTCGCGGCGAGCCGCCGCAGAGCCGCGGAGTGCAGCACCCGAGCGCGGTCGCGGGCGAAGTCGTCTCGCTCGGAACGGTGGGTCTCCGCGATGAAGCGCTCCGCGTCGCGCGGGTCGTAGCCGTCGGCGCGTGCGCCGCCCCTGGGGTCATCCGCCACTGTTCTCGATCTCCGCTCCACGCATCATCTCCGAAGCCGACGACGCGAGCTCGCGCGACTCCAGCCACTTCTCCGGAAGGGCGGTCTTCTTCGGGTGCCCCGCGCGTCCGCGCTGCCCTTCGGCGTCCGCTCCCGGATACGGCGCCGCGCGATCAAGCCGGCCGAGGAGGTCGTCGATCTCCTGCAGGCTTGAAGCCGTCGCGAGTCCGGTGCGGATGTCTCCGCCCACCGGGTAGCCCTTGAAGTACCAGGAGACGTGCTTGCGGATGTCGCGGCAGCCTCGGTCCTCGTCCTCGAAGAACTCGACGAGCAGCTCCGCGTGCCGGCGGAAGGCGTCGGCGACGAAGCCGAGCGTCGCATCGACTGTCTTGCCGTCTCCTCCGAAGGCGATAGCGAGCTGCCCGAACAGCCAGGGCCGTCCCAGGCACCCGCGGCCGACGACCACGCCGTCGCAGTCAGTCTCCGCCATCATCCGCACGGCGTCGTCCGCCGACCAGATGTCGCCGTTGCCCAGCACGGGAATGCTGGTCACGGCCTGCTTGAGCTCGCCGATCGCGCTCCAGTCGGCGTGACCGGAGTAGAACTCGCTCGCGGTTCTGGCGTGCAAGGCCACGGCGGCGGCTCCCGCGTCCTCGGCGGCCCGCCCGGCGTCGAGGAACGTGAGGTGGTCGCGGTCGATGCCCTTGCGCATCTTCACCGTCAACGGGATGTCGCCGGCGGCCTTGACGGCCTGATCGACGATGTCGGCGAAGAGCTTCGACTTCCACGGCAGTGCCGCTCCGCCGCCCTTGCGCGTCACCTTGGGAACGGGACAGCCGAAGTTGAGGTCGATGTGGTCGGCGTGGTCTTCCGCGACGATGATGCGGACGGCCTCGGCGATGGTCTTCGGGTCGACGCCGTACAGCTGGATGGACCGCGGCGTCTCCGACTCATGGTGCCGGATCAGTCGCATCGTCGTCTCGTTGCGCTCGACGAGCGCGCGCGAGGTGATCATCTCGCTGACATAGAGGCCGGCCCCGTACTCCCGGCACAGGCGTCGGAAGGCCGTGTTCGTGATCCCGGCCATCGGCGCGAGGACGACCGGCACGTCGAGGTCGATCGGGCCGATGCGGAGGGGGCGGGCGGGGGCGGTGGCGAGAGTCATGGCGTGTCCATTCTCCCAGACCCGGAGCCGGTGGGGATGCGGCGACCTAAGCTGTGCATATGACCGATTCCGCGCTCCGTTCCATCCCCTTCACCGACGCCCAGGGGCAGGAGAAGACACTGGATGATCTGGGTGCCGACGTGGTGCTCGTGGTGAACGTGGCCTCCAAGTGCGGCCTCACTCCGCAGTACGAGCAGTTGGAGGAGCTGCAGCGCCGGTTCGGCGACCGCGGCTTCACCGTGGTCGGGTTCCCCTGCAACCAGTTCTTCGGCCAGGAGCCCGGGTCGGTAGACGAGATCCTCGAGTTCTGCTCCACGACGTACGGCGTCTCCTTCCCGGTGAACGACAAGATCAAGGTCAACGGCAAGAACGCCGCCGAGCTCTACAAGGCTCTCAAGGAGACACCGGACGCGGGCGGCAAGGCAGGACGGGTCGAGTGGAACTTCGAGAAGTTCCTCGTGCTGCCGGACGGCGACGTGCTCCGCTTCCGGCCGAAGCAGAAGCCGGACGCTCCCGAGATCGTCGAGGCGATCGAGGCCGCGCTCCCCCGCTGAGCGTCGTTCACCTCTGCGTCACACGCGCTCCGCGCCGTGACGCCGGACGTGGCCGCCCTCGTTCACCTTCTGGTCTCCCCGTCGACATGCGGCGTCCCTAGTCTCACCGCGGCGACACGCGCCGAAGACGAAGGAGACCACGCATGCCCGACCGACTGCCCCTCAGCCGGCGAACTGTCCTCACCGCGGGAGCGCTCGGTGCGCTCGGTACCGCCCTCCCCCTCGGCACCGGACCCGCCGCAGCGGCGATCGCCCCGGCGTCGCCGGGTGGCGGGCAGGCGCGGAGCCTGCGGTTCCGTGCCGACGGCACCTTCAAGGTCGTGCAGTTCAACGACACGCAGGACGACGAGCTCACCGACCGTCGCACCGTCGAGCTGATGGAGAAGGTGCTCGACCAGGAGAAGCCGGACTTCGTGGTCATCAACGGCGACGTGATCACGGGCGGCTGCGAGACGCGGCTGGCGGTGAAGCAGGCCATCAACAACGTGGTCATGCCGATGGAGTCCCGTCGCATCCCCTGGGCGGTCACATACGGCAACCACGACGAGGACTCGCTGCCCCAGTCCGGCGTCGACGAAGCCGGGATGCTGAAGCTCTACCGGTCGTACGAGTACAACGTGAACGCCGAGAACACGCGCGGCGTGACGGGTACGAGCAACACGATCGTGACGATCGGGTCCGCCGCCAAGAAGAACCGGGAGACGTTCGCCCTCTGGCTGATGGATTCCGGCCGCTACGCGCCGGACGCCATCGACGGCCAGGACTTCGCCGGCTACCCGGCCTGGGACTGGCTGCGGATGGACCAGGTGGCCTGGTATCGCGACCAGTCGCAGCGCCTGGAGCAGCGCCGTGGACGCAAGGTGCCCGGCCTCATGTTCCTCCACATCGCGCTGTGGGAGCACCGCTTCATGTGGTGGGGTGGTGTGGACACCCGTACGGCGGCCGACGCCGCGCGCGGCAAGGCCCGCCACGGCATCGTCGGGGAACGCAACGAGGACGAGTGCCCCGGGCCGTTCAACTCGGGCATGTTCAACGCGATCCTCGAGCGCGGCGACGTGAAGGGCGTGTTCGTCGGGCACGACCACGTCAACGATTACATGGGCGACTACTACGGCGTGATGCTGGGCTATGCCCCGGGAACCGGCTTCGGCGCCTACGGCCTCTCCGGTGCCGAGCGCAACCGCATGCGCGGGGGCCGGGTGTTCGAGCTGAAGGAGGCGGGCGACGACGTCGCCATCTCCACCAGGGTCGTCTACGCCAGGGACCTCGGCATCGACCTGACCGCGAACGACCAGCCGATGGAGCCGCTTCCCCTCGGCCCCCGCCAGCAGCGCCTCTGAGGCCGGGCAGCAGAACGGCGGGGACCCCCGACCCGGGGTCCCCGCCGTCGTCTGTCGATGCGGGTCAGGCCTCGACGGCCGTGCTGCGCTGCGCCCAGAGGTCGCGGATCACGTTCTCGAACGCGGCCGGCGGCTGCGCGCCGCTGATGCCGTACTGGCCGTCGACCACGAAGAACGGCACCCCCTGGATGCCATACGCGCGGGCCTGCGCCTGGTCCTGACGGACGTCGGCGAGGTACTGCTCGCTCTCGAGCGCGGCACGGGCGCGATCGGCATCGAGACCGACCTCGGCGGCGAGGGCGACGAGGTCGTCGATGCGCCCCACGTGCTTGCCCTCGGTGAAGTAGGCGGACATGAGCCGCTCCTCCATCTCGTGCTGGCGCCCCTCGGCCTTCGCGAAGTGCAGCAGCTCGTGCGCCTTCACGGTGTTCGTGTGCTGCAGCAGGTCGAACCGGTACTGCAGGCCCGCGTTCGCGGCGACGTTCGTGACGTTGGCCAGCATCTGCTCGACCTGTGTGCGCGGCATCCCCTTGTGGCCGGAGAGGAAGTCGATCTCGTCACCGTCGAAGTCGACCGGGGTGTCCGGGGAGAGCTCGAACGAGTGGAAGGTGACCGTGACCTGCGGAGCGTCCTCATCGGCGGAGACCGCCTCCAGCCCCTTCTCGAGGTTGCGCTTGCCGATGTAGCACCAGGGGCAGGCGATGTCGGACCAGATGTCGATGGAGATGGGTTCAGTCACACCGGGGACAACCGCTCGGGCGTCCGACGTATTCCGTCAGTAGAATCCTCGGATGCTCTCCGCCGACGATCCGCTGCCCTTCCGGCCCGCACGGGTGCTCGTCGCGGGGGTCACCGGCTCGGGGAAGACGACCCTGTCCCGACGGCTGGCCGCCCTCTGGGACCTCCGCCACGTGGAGATCGACGGCCTGTTCCACGGCCCGGACTGGACCCCGCGGGCGGAGTTCCTCGACGACGTGCGCGCCTTCGCGGCGGAGGAGCGCTGGGTGACCGAGTGGCAGTACACGAGCAAGGGGACCGACGAGATCATGACCCCGAGGGCGCAGCTCGCGCTCTGGCTCGACTACCCGTACCGCGTGGTGCGCTCGCGTCTGCTCCGACGCACCCTCAGCCGCAGCATCCTGCGCACCCGGATGTGGAACGGGAACGTCGAGAAGCCGATCTGGCACCTCTTGCGCAGCGATCCGGAGGCGAACATCCTGGCCTGGCAGACGAAGACGCTGCGAACCTGGGCGGAGCGCTTTCCGGAGGTCGAGGCGCGCTTCCCCCACCTCACGATCGTGCGACTCACGCATCCGCGCGAGACGGAGCGCTGGCTGCGGGCTCAGGCCGAGGTCGGGGTGTCCACCGCGCCGCCGAAGCGTCGGTCGCGGGAGAGGTAGACCCCGATCGCGCGCCAGAGCTCCTCGCGGGAGAAGTCCGGCCACAGGGTGTCCAGGAACACCATCTCGGCGTAGGCCGACTGCCACAGCAGGAAGTTCGACGTGCGCTGCTCCCCCGAGCTGCGCAGGAACAGGTCCACGTCCGGCATGTCCGGGACGTAGAGGTGACGACGGATCGTCTTCTCGCTGATCGCGTTCGGCTTCACCCGCCCGGCCGCGACATCGGCCGCGATGGCCCGCATCGCGTCGACGAGCTCGACCCGGCCGCCGTAGTTGACGCACATGGTGAGGGTGAGCACGTCGTTGTCGCGGGTGAGCTGCTCGGCGTACTGCAGCTCCTTGATGACGCTCCCCCACAGTCGCGGCTTGCGCCCCGCCCACCGCACGCGCACACCCCACTCGTTGAGCTGATCGCGGCGGCGGTGCAGGACATCGCGGTTGTACCCCATGAGGAAGCGGACCTCCTCGGGCGAGCGGGCCCAGTTCTCGGTGGAGAACGCATAGACCGAGAGGTGCTTCACGCCGGCCTGGATCGCGCCGGCGACGACGTCGAGCAGCACCTCCTCCCCGGCCTTGTGGCCCTCGATGCGGTTGAGGCCGCGGCGGTTCGCCCAGCGGCCGTTGCCGTCCATGACGATGGCGACGTGCTCCGGGACGGCCGGGAACGCGGGCGGGTACACGCCGGTCCAGTCGAGCGGCCGGTACGGCACGGCGTCCTTGTGCGTGTAGGGCTTCGGGCTCACCGTGCTCCTTCTCCGGGGGTGGACGACACGTGCGCGAGCGAGCGGATGCCCCGCTCCAGGTGCCACTGGGCGTACGCCGCGACGAGGCCCGACGCGGCGGCGGTGTCGGCGTGCGGTGCCGCGTCGATGAGGTCCCAGTCGCCACGGATCAGCGCGCGCAGCAGCGTGAGTGTCTTCTCGGCGATCCTTGGGCTCCCAGCGGGCGCGTCGGCGTGGCACACGAGTCCGCCCAGCTGCGCGACGAAGACGGAGTGCGGCCCCGGAGCCCCGCAGCGCGCGCAGTCCTCGAGGGACGGCGCCCACCCCGAGAGGGACATGACCCGCAGCAAGTACGAGTCGAGGATGCTGCGCGGCGCGTGCTCGCCGCGGGACAGCGCCCGCAACCCGCCGACGAGTAGGAGGTACTGCTCCGGGGTGGCCTCGGCGTCGCTGAGGCGGTCGGCGGTCTCGACCATGGCGTTCGCGGCGGTGAACCGGTCGTAGTGCGCGGCGATATCCGTGCCGTAGGCCCCGAGCGACTCCGCCTGCTGCACGATGTCGAGCGAGCGGCCTTCGTAGAGCTGTACGTCTGCGACCATGAACGGCTCGAGGCGGGAGCCGAACTTCGACGAGGTGCGGCGCACGCCCTTGGCGACCGCGCGCACCTTGCCGTGCCGCCGGGACAGCATCGTGACGATGCGATCCGCCTCGCCCAGCTTGTGGGTGCGCAGGATCACCGCTTCGTCTCGGTAGGTGGGCACCCTTCGATTATCCTCCGTGCGCGACAATGGACGCGTGACCGAACCGCTCTTCACCATTCCGCTGTGGGCGGACCTCCTCGGCGTCGGCCTCGGCGGAGTGCAGGGCGCGATGTTCGCCGCGGGATTCCAGGGCCAGCGCCGGCTCGACTGGCTGGGCGTCGCGATCATCGGGATCATGATCGGCATGGGCGGCGGTCTCATCCGCGACATCCTGCTCGGACAGACGCCCGCCACCCTGCAGAACCAGTGGTACCTGGTCACCGCAGCGGGTGCGGCCCTGCTCGGCATGCTGCTGGCCGGACTCTTCACGCGGCTCAACACGGCGATCGTGGTGCTCGACGCCGTCGTGATCGGGATGTTCGGCGCCTTCGGGACGAGCAAGGCCCTCGCCTTCGGCATCCCCGAGGTTCCCGCGGTCTTCATCGGCGTCTGCGCCGCGGTCGGCGGGAGCGTGCTCCGCGATATGCTGATGGGCCTGCCGACGGCGATCATGCACGTCGGCTCCCTGTATGCCGTGGCTGCGGCCGCCGGCTGCACGTTCATCGTCGTCGCGAACGCCGTCGGGATGCCCATCCCCCTCGCGGCCGTCATCGGCATCATCGTGACCGCCGTGATCCGGATCCTCGCGGTGACGTTCGACGTGTCGCTACCGGAGCAGCGCCGTCTCTACCGCCGCAAGGTCGCCGCGGAGACCGGTGCCATCCCGATCGTGAAGCCCCGAGACTGACTTCGAATCGCGCGATTGGCTCCATCCGGCGGCCGAATACGACCAATCGCGCGATTCGAAGGAGGGTCAGACGGCGGCGAGCCCGTCGATCACGCGCGCGAGGCCGAATTCCCACGCCGTTCGAGCGTCATAGGGCGCGCCCATGGCTTCCCCGGCAGCCTGGCCCACCGACCGGGCGAGCGGCAGGTCGTCACCCAGGTAGGCCGCCAGACGCGGTGCCGCCTCCGCCCAGGAAGCCGCGAACGACTCGGCACTCTGCTGCTCCCGCATGCGGGCCGCCGCGGAGAGGGTGAAGTCCAGCACGAAGCTCAACGCCGCGTCGCGCTCCACGGCGCCGAGACCGAGGCCGTCGAAGGCGTGGAGTTCCCGGTCGTACTTCGCGATGGTGCCCGGGCCGAGCGCGACCCGCGGATCGCGGATGTCGATGAGCCACGGGTGCGTCCGGAGGAGGCGCAGGTTGTCCTCGGCGATCGCCCGGACCGCGTCGCGCCATCCGGAGGCCTGCGCAGGCGCGACGAGCATCCTGGCGTGCATCGCGTCCGCCATCAGGACGAGCAGGTCGGCGCGGCTATTGACGTGCGTGTAGATCGACATCGGCGTCAGCTCGAGACTCTGCGCGAGAGACCGGATGGTCACCGCGCCGAGGCCGTCGGCGTCAGCCAACACGACAGCGCGGTCGACCACGTCATCCGTCGAATGACGCGCCTTCGGTCCGCGCTGTGGGGTCGCGGGAGCCACGGGGCTGTGCCGCCAGAGCAGATCGACGAGGTTCTTGGCCATCGGGAATAGCCTAGACCGCTCGCGCCTTAACCCTATACGCTGTACAGACTTTCGATAAGGAGAACCGTGAACATCACGCAGACCGCCCTCTCGCTCAACGTCCCCGACGTCGCCGCCTCCGCCGCGTTCGCCATGACGCACTTCGGGTTCGAGGAGGCGATGTCCGCGGAGGGCTTCGTCTCGTTGCAGCACCCGGGGCCCGTGCCGAATGTCATCTTCCTCGAGACGGGGCTGTCGACGTTCCGCCCGCAGGAGATCGCCGGGTCCGCCGGTCAGGGAACTCTGATCGTCTTCGTCGTCGACGAGATCGACCGGGAGTTCGCCCGTATCGCCGGCGCGGGCGCTCGCGTGGTCACCCCTCCCGAGACCGAACCCTGGGGCGAGCGGTACTGCCAGTTCGCCGACCCCAACGGCCTCATCTGGCAACTGGTGCAGTGGATGGACTGATCCCCCACTTCGAGTCGCGCGATTCGTCGCACCCGGCGGCCGGATACGACCAATCGCGCGATTCGAAGGAGGGTCAGACGGCGGCCAGCTCCTGCTGACGGCTGCGGATCGAACGGTTCACACCGGACACGATCGCCTTGAGCGACGCGGTCGAGATGTCACCGTCGATGCCGACGCCCCACAGGCGCTGATCGCCCACCTGCAGCTCGACGTACGCGGCGGCCTGCGCGTCCCCGCCGGCGCTGAGAGCGTGCTCGACGTAGTCGTAGACCGTGATGTCGAAGCCCTGTCCACGCAGCACCTCGACGAACGCGGCGACCGGACCGTTGCCGTTGCCAGAGACGGAGACCTCCTGGTCGTCGTCCCGCAGCACGACGTCGAGCACGACGTCGCCGGACATGTCGCTCCGGGTCTGCGTCGCGAGCAGCTCGAACCGGCCCCACTTCGCCTCGGTGTCGACGGCAGGCAGGTACTCGTCGGTGAAGATCGACCAGATCTGCTCGCTGGTGACCTCGCCGCCCTCGGCATCCGTCTTGGCCTGCACGACACCGGAGAACTCGATCTGCAGCTTGCGCGGGAGGTCGATCGCATGGTCGGACTTCAGCAGGTACGCGACGCCGCCCTTGCCGGACTGCGAGTTCACGCGGATGACGGCCTCGTAGGAGCGACCGAGGTCCTTCGGGTCCACGGGCAGGTACGGCACGGCCCACTCGATCTCGTCGACCGTCACGCCCTGCGCCTCGGCCTTGGCGGCCATGGCCTCGAAGCCCTTCTTGATGGCGTCCTGGTGCGAGCCGCTGAACGCCGTGAAGACGAGGTCCCCCACCCACGGGCTGCGCTCCGGAACCGGCAGCTGGTTGCAGTACTCGACCGTGCGCTTGACCTGGTCGATGTCGCTGAAGTCGATCTGCGGATCGATGCCCTGCGTGAACATGTTGATGCCCAGCGCGACGAGGTCGACATTGCCCGTGCGCTCCCCGTTGCCGAACAGGCACCCCTCGATGCGGTCGGCTCCGGCCATGTACCCCAGCTCGGCCGCGGCGATCGCGGTCCCGCGGTCGTTGTGCGGGTGGAGCGACAGGATCACGTTCTCGCGGTGGTTCAGGTGACGACTCATCCACTCGATCGAGTCGGCGTAGACGTTCGGCGTCGCCATCTCCACCGTCGCGGGGAGGTTGATGATGACCTTGCGGTCCGGCGTGGGCTCGAAGATCTCGATGACCTGGTTGCAGACGTCGACCGCGAACTCCAGCTCGGTGCCGGTGTAGCTCTCCGGGGAGTACTCGTAGTACACCTGGGTGTCCGGGATCGTCTTCTCGAACCGACGGCACAGCCGGGCGCCCTCGAGCGCGATGTCGGTGATGCCCTGCTTGTCGGTGCGGAAGACGACCTCGCGCTGCAGAACGCTCGTGGAGTTGTACAGGTGGACGATGGCCTGCTTCGCACCGGCGATGGCCTCGTAGGTGCGGGCGATCAGGTGCTCGCGCGCCTGCGTCAGGACCTGGATCGTGACGTCATCCGGGATGACGTTCTCCTCGATGAGCTGGCGCACGAAGTCGAAGTCGGTCTGGCTCGCCGAGGGGAAGCCGACTTCGATCTCCTTGTACCCCATGCCGACGAGCAGCTCGAACATGACGCGCTTGCGCTCGGGCGACATGGGGTCGATGAGGGCCTGGTTGCCGTCGCGGAGGTCGACGGCGCACCAGCGGGGCGCCTCGGTGATGCGGGCATCGGGCCAGGTGCGGTCAGGCAGGTGGACGTTGATCTGCTCGTGGAAGGGCCGGTACTTGTGGATCGGCATCGCGGACGGGCGCTGGGTGTTCTGCATGATGGGGCTTCTTCTCTTCGTCAAGATGTACGGGCCAACACAAGCGCCGCGACGAGGAAGGCCCTAGCTTTAGGACTCGTCGCGGCAGCTAAGAAGAAGCAGACCGCCGAAAGGCATGTGGTCATGCTAGCAGGGAAGCCGCGGGCGTTTCGACGTCTGAGACGATGCGTGCCCGCGCGACACTGGTCGGTATGAGCATCCTCCGCGACCGCCCTGTCACCGCCGTCGGGGTCGCGACGGCAGTGCTGTTGCTGCTGGCCGCCTGTGCCACCGCGCCGGGAGCGGCCGCTCCGCCGACCAGCACGACCGTCCCCTCGGACATGCTCCTGGAGGAGGCGGAACCCGCACCACCGAAGGGGCACGTCGTCGCCACGGGAACCGTGCTCGATGAGTCCGGGGACGTGCGGCTGTGTCTCGGCGCGATCCGCGAGTCGTATCCGCCGCAGTGCGACGGCGTCCCGCTCGACGAGTGGAGCTGGGACGGTCTGGACGGCCGCGAGGCGTCCGGCGAGACGCGGTGGGGGGCCTACGCGGTGACCGGTACCTGGAACGGCGCGCGATTCACGCTGACCGATCCCCCGGCGCTCCTCGCCCTCTACGATCCGATGGCTCCGGAGGATCCGACGGCCGGCGTCGACGGCACGAGCTCGGCGGACGAGCTGGATCGGGTGCAGAACGACATCATCGGACGTCTCGGCGCGGACGCGCTCGCCGTGTCGGTGGACCGTGGCTACGTGTGGCTCCAGGTCGTCTGGGACGACGGGGCGCTGCAGGACACGGTCGATGCCGAGTACGGCGAGGACGTGGTCATCGTGACCTCAGCACTGCGGGAGACCGGTTAGCCCTCGGGGATCAGCGCGGGCTTGCCGCCCGGGTGCCCGGCGGCGAGGAGGCGATGCGCCTCTGGCGCGTCGGCCAGCGGGAAGGTCCGTGCCACAGGGACCACGAGGTCGCCGTTCTGCGCCAGAGCGAGGAGTTCGCTGCGCACCTCGTCGCGGAACCGGGCGCTCTCCGGCATCGACCCGGCGATCGTGAGGAAACCCTCGGCGGACGCCCGCGACGGGTTCGCGATCGTGACGACCCTCCGGCGGTCCGCCACCAGGCTCAGGGAGACGTCGACGGCCTCGTCGGTCCCCACGGCATCGAGAGCCGCGGCGACCGGCCCGTCCGCCAGCGCGCGCACCCGATCGACGAGGCCCGGACCGTAGGGCACCGGGATACCGCCGAATCGCCGCACCTCGTCGAAACGCTCAGGGCTCGCCGTGCCGATAACCCGGATGTCCCGGAGCCGTGCCTGCTGCAGCACGCTCACACCCACCGCACCGGACGCCCCGTGCAGCAGGACCGTCTCCCCCGGCGTCGCCCCCGTGACGGCGAGCATCTCCGCGGCCGTCGTGCCGACGAGCAGGAGGTTGGCCGCTTCCGGGTGGGTGAGCGTCGACGGCTTCGCGAACACCTTCGCCGCGGGCACCGTGACCTCGGTCGCGTAACCGCCCCGCACGCGGAACGCCACGACCTCATCGCCCACCTCGGCCTCACCGGAACCGATGCGGGTCTCGGGGCCGATCGCCGCGAGCTCACCCGAGACCTCGTATCCGATGGGCACGGGGAACTCGAGCCCCGGCCGGGCGGCGGCCACATGCTTCGCGTCGGCCGGATTCACCCCCGCGGCCCGCACCCGGATCGTGACCTCGCCCTCGCCCGGCTCCGCGGGCTCGTGCTCCTCGAACGACCACGACTCGGGAGGTCCCGCCGCCCTCGCCACCCAGTGCCCCGCCATGCTCCCGCCCCCTCGTCGTCTCACGTACGGGCCTGCCCCGACTCTCAGAGGAAGCAGCGGATGTTGGTCGCCGAGCCGGAGACGTTGCCCCAGGCATTGGCGTTGACGGTCGCGAGCACCGAAGTCCCGTTGCGCACCTGCATGTACCCCGAGGTCCGCGCGTTCGCAGCGGAACGGGTGGCGAACGACGAAGGGATGGTGATGGTGGTGCAGCTCCCCCAGCTCAACATGCCACCACCGAGGTTGGAGGCGTTGTACGCGCAGATCCGCCCGGTCGCGCAGGAGCCGACGGAGCGCGCCGCGACCCGCGACGTCGCCGGGGCCGGTCGGTACTCCATGTCGAGCTTCGGCCAGACGGCGCTGCCGCCGTCGGTCACCACACCCCCGGGAACCTCTTCGAGCAGCTGGGAGAGCTGGGGATCGACGGGCTCCTCGCCTGCCGCGACGGCGGGCCCGCCGGTCGCGACGAGAGCCAGGGCCACGAGAACCGCGGTCAGCGGTCGCGAGTGCTTCATTGCACGACCTCCTCAGGGATGTCCCACATCCGGTAGTCCACGACCGCCCCGGCCGGGAAGACGCCGTCGTCCTTCAGGACGGTTCGCTCGATGCCGACGATGCGGCCGGTGTCGAGGGACACCAGAAGGTCGTCGCTCACGACGCCGTCCGCGGACAGCACTCGGATACCGGCGACAGGACGCCCGAGGCGGTCGGTGGACTCGCCGAGCGCCTGCGCCCCTCCGGACGCCTCGATGAGCGTCAGCACCGCGGCGTGCTGCGCGTTGGTGAGCGTCCACTGACCGAAGACCGAGGTGAGGGCGGTCACCACCTCGAAGGCCGTCGGATCGTCCGGCATGCCGAACGCCCCCAGGAGCGCCCGCACGTCGGCGGCGGAATCCCCCGGCGCGGCGACGACCGGGGTCTCGAACTCGCCGGGGGCGAACGTCACGCGCGAGGCCACCTCGCCGCTGCTCACGATCTCGGAGTCGCCGTTCGCGACCGCGTCCTCGGGATCGTACGGGACGCCGTTGATGGCGAGGGCCTCCCCGGAGAGGTCTTCCCGCCAGGTGAACGTCGAGAACTGCGGCATGACCTCGGTGCGCCCCGTGTCCATCTCCGCGTTGAACGACCAGGAGGCGGTCCGCACCGAGCGCTCCGGGTCGGCGGGCGGCGCGAACACCGTCAGTTCGGTCTCCGCGTCGGCGACGATGTCGCTCAGAGAGCCGGTGCTCTCGAAAACCAGCGGCGACGGAGTACCCGCAACGGCGGACTGCGGCGGAGTGAGGGCCGCGAAGGCGATGGCGACCGACGCCGCGGCAGCGGTCAGCCCTGCCGCCCAGCCGATCGTCCTGGCTCGCCGTCGTCGCGGGGCACGCTTCGACCGGATGATGCGGTCGCGCGCGGCGATCGCGCGCGCGTCCGGCTCGGCATCGCGCGGCGTGCGCGCGGGATCGGCCTCCACGAGCACACGCTCGAGCAGGGCATTGTCAGACATCACGCACTCCCCGTCCCCTCCAGTCCCAGCGTCGCGCGCAGCCGTTCCTCGGCCCGCGCCAGCGTCTTCCGCACCCGGACCTCGGAAGCGCGCAGCAACTCCGCAATCTCCCCCACCGCGAGTCCGTCCCAGTACGTGAGCATGATGATACGCCGTTGCCCCGGAGTGAGGACACCCAAAGCTCTGAGCACTTCGCTGCGCCCGAACCCGCCGAGGGTCTCCGGGTCGCCGGAGAGCCCCGCGTGCACCGCGTCGACCGCACCGTGCGCGGTGGACGAACGCCGAGCCCGCGCGCGGAGCTGCCGGTCGGTCTGACGGAGCAGCCAGACCTTCCCCGGAGGCCGCGAGGGTCGCAGTCGCGACCACGTCACGAGGAACACCTCGGACACGATCTCGCTGACCTCGTCGTCATCCGGGACGACGCCCTCGATGTGGTGGCGCACTGTCGCCCAGTGCTCATCGAACACTCGTGTGAAGACCTCGTTCCGCAGCGAGCTCGGGTCTTCGCCGCGGCCGATCATGTCGGCGGGGTCGGCGGTCGGCCCGCCGCCTCCGACGTCCTGCTGTCCGGCATGTCAGAACCCGAGCCGCCCGAGCTGCTTGGGGTCGCGCTGCCACTCCTTCGCGACCTTGACGTGAAGCCCGAGGAACACGCGGGTCCCGAGGAGCTCCTCGATGCCGGCGCGGGCGCGCGCTCCCACGTCGCGGAGACGCTTGCCCTTGTGGCCGATGATGATCGCCTTCTGGCTGTCCCGCTCGACGACGATCGAGGCATGAACGTCGGTGAGGTCGCTGTCCTCACGCGGGGAGATGTCGTCGACGACGACGGCGATCGAGTGTGGCAGCTCGTCGCGCACGCCGTCGAGGGCCGCCTCTCGGATGATCTCGGCGATGCGGTCCTCGGTCGACTCGTCCGTGGTGACGCCCTCCGGATACAGCGCCGGACCCTCCGGCATGAGCTGCAGGATCTCATCCGCGAGCACCTCGAGCTGGTCGCGGGTCAGCGCCGACAGCGGGATCACCGCGGCCCAGTCCTCCCGGAGGGAGTCCACCTCCATCAGCCGTTCGGTGATCTCATCGCGACCCGCGGCGTCGGTCTTGGTGACGATCGCGATCTTCTGCGCACGCGGGTAGCCGTCCAGCGAGGCGGCGATGCGGCGATCGCCGGGACCGACCTTCTCGGTCGCGGGCACGCAGAAGCCGATCACGTCGACATCGCCCAGCACCTGCTCCACGAGATCGTTCAGGCGCTCGCCCAGGAGCGTCCGCGGCTTGTGGATGCCGGGGGTGTCCACGATGACGAGCTGTCCGTCGGGGCGGTTGAGGATGCCGCGGATCGCCCGGCGGGTGGTCTGCGGCTTCTCGCTCGTGATGGCGATCTTCTCGCCGACGAGGGCGTTGGTGAGCGTCGACTTGCCCACGTTCGGCCGCCCGACGAACGTCACGAACCCGCTCCGGGTGTCTTCAGTCATCGCGCCGTTCTCCTTCGTCCTGCACATCTTCGGGCTCTGCCGCCCGTTCCACGAACACCGTCGCGATCCCGCGTCCCCGCCCGCGGGAGGCCCCGCCGGTGAGCACGAGGCCGTGGACGGTCGCCGTCGCACCGGGCTGCGGCACCTGGCCGAGCGTCTTGCCGAGCAGGCCGCCGATGGAGTCGACGTCCTCGTCCTCGAGCTCCAGGCCGAACAGGTCGCCCACGTCCTCCAGCGAGAGCCGGGAGCTCACCCGATATCGACCGTCGCCCAGGTCGACGAACTCGGCGGATACCTGATCGTACTCGTCCGAGATCTCCCCCACGAGCTCCTCGATGAGGTCCTCCAGGGTCACGAGGCCGGAGATGCCGCCGTGCTCGTCGATCACGAGGCACACGTGCACGGCGTCGCGCTTCATCTGCTGCAGCAGGGTCTCCGCGCGCATCGACTCGGGGACGAACGTGGCCGGTCGCGCGATGGGGCGGATGGACGCCGCACGCCAGGCACTGTCGTCGCGGTAGGCGAACTGCACGAGGTCTTTGAGATACAGCACCCCGACGACGTCGTCGGCCTCGTCGTCGACGACCGGCATGCGGGACACGCCGCGATGCAGGAAGAGCGACATGGCCTCGTCGGTCGTCGCCTCCGCACCCACGGTGACCATCTCGGTGCGCGGCACCATCACCGCCCGGACGAACTGGTCGGTGAAGTCGAACACCGAGTGGATGAGGTCGCGGTCGTCCTCCTCGATGAGGTCGTTGGACGCGGCCTCGTCGACCATGCTCAGCAGCTGGTCCTCGCTGGAGAACGAACTGCGTCCGGTACCCGGCGTCACCCGGTTGCCCAGGACGACGAGTCCCTGGGCGATCGGCCCGAGGATGATGCGCAGCCCGCGGACGACGTTCGCGCTGCCCCGGATCATGCTCTCCGCATGCTGATGACCGAATGTGCGCGGACTCGCCCCGACGAGGACGAAGGTGATGCCGGTCATCAGGATGGCGGCGGCGAGCATGGCCCACCAGATGTTCTCGAAGAAGAGGGTGAACGCCACGGTCACGAGCACCGCGGCCGTCACCTCCGCGAGGACGCGGATGAAGGCGACCGCGTTGACGTGCGCGTCGAGATCGGCGGCGATCCGCTCCAGCGCCTTCGCGCGGCGGCCCTCCGTGGCCATGTCGGCCAGACCGGCGCGGGAGGTGACGCTGTACGCCGCGTCGATCGCGGCCATGAGGCCGCCGAACGCCACCAGCAGGACCGCGGCGACGAGCAGCAGCAGCTCCGTCATCGCCGGCGGCGCTCGGACGCGGCGAAGCCCTGGATGAGCTGCTTCTGCAGCCCGAACATCTCGCGCTCCTCGTCCGGCTCGGCGTGGTCGAAGCCGAGCAGGTGCAGCAGTCCGTGCGTCGTGAGCAGGATGAGCTCGTCCATGAGGGTGTGGCCGGCGGCCTGGGCCTGCGTCTCCGCGACCTGCGGGCACAGGACGATGTCGCCGAGCAGCCCGGGAGGCGTCGGCCGGTCCTCGGTGCCGGGGCGGAGCTCGTCCATCGGGAAGCTCAGGACGTCGGTCGGGCCCGGCTCGTCCATCCACTGCACGTGCAGCGCCTCCATGGCGCCCTCGTCGACGAGCACGATGGCCACTTCGGCGTCGGCGCTGACATGGAGCTGCGCGAGGTTGAAGTCGGTCAGCCGCTGCAGCACGGTCTCGTCGACGTCGATGGCCGACTCGTTGTTGATCTCGATCATGAGAGCCCTCGTTTCGGCATGCGGTCGCGTGGTCCTGGTCGCTGGGCGCCGCGGCGCTCAGCACGGTTGGCGAACTCGTGAGCCTGCTCGCGCTCGGCCCGCTGCGCCACGCGCCGCTCGTCGTACTCGCTGTAGGCGTCGACGATGCGCCCCACCAGGGAGTGCCGGACCACGTCGTCACTGGTGAGACGGGAGAAGTGGATGTCGTCGATGCCGTCGAGCACCCGGGTGACCAGACGGAGGCCGGACGCGCCCTGCGGGAGGTCGACCTGCGTGATGTCGCCGGTCACGACCATCTTCGTGCCGAACCCGAGACGCGTGAGGAACATCTTCATCTGCTCGGGCGTGGTGTTCTGCGCCTCGTCGAGCACAACGAAGGAGTCGTTGAGCGTGCGCCCGCGCATGTAGGCGAGCGGGGCGACCTCGATGGTGCCGGTCGCCATCAGGCGCGGCACGATCTCCGGATCCATCATCTCGTTCAGTGCATCGTAGAGCGGCCGCAGATACGGGTCGATCTTGTCGGTGAGCGTGCCGGGGAGGAACCCGAGGCGCTCGCCCGCCTCGACCGCCGGACGGGTGAGGATGATGCGGGTGACCTCCTTGCGCTGCAGCGCCTGGACGGCCTTCGCCATCGCGAGGTAGGTCTTGCCCGTTCCGGCCGGACCGATGCCGAACACGATCGTGTTCTCCTCGATCGCGTCGACGTACTCCTTCTGACCGAGGGTCTTCGGCCGGATCACCTTGCCCCGCGTGGAGAGGATCGCCTCACCCAGCACCTCACTGGGCCGCGGGCCGCCGTCCTGACGCAGCATGCGCGCGGAGCTGGACACGTCGCTCGGGGCGAGGTCGTGCCCGGCCTTCGTCATCGTGAGCAGCTCGTCGACGAGGTTCTTCGCCTTGGCGACGGCCTCGCGCTCGCCCGTGAGCGTGATCTCGTTGCCGCGGACGAGCACCTGCACGTCTCGGTGCTCGCGCTCCAGCATCCGCAGCAGCCGGTCCTGCGGACCGAGCAGCTGCACCATCGCGACGCCGTCGGCGTAGAGCCGTTCGGTGACGTTTTCCTGATCGTCAGAAGCCAACGAGCTTGTTCTCCTCGAGGTTGCCGAGCACATGGGCGTGCACGTGGAAGACGGACTGCGCGACGCTCGCGCCGTTGTTGAAGATGAGGCGGTACTCGCCGTTCGCGTGCTCGTCGGCGATGCGCTTCGCCGCGGCGACCATCTCGGCCAGCAGAGCGGGGTCCCCGGCCGCGAGTTCGGTGACGTCGCGGTACTCCTCGGTCTTGGGGATGACGAGCACATGGAGCGGCGCCTGCGGATCGATGTCGCGGATCGCGAAGACGCGGCCCGTGTCGAGCAGGATCTCGCCCGGGACGTCCCCGGTGAGGATGCGCGTGAAGATCGAGGGTTCGCTCATGCTCTCAGCTTACTGGGGGGACGCGCGGCGCGGCCGGTCACCACCGGCCGAGGGCGGCCGACAGCACGGCGATCGCCGCGGGACCCGCGGTCGACGTGCGCAGCACGGTGTCGCCGAGGAGAACGCGCTCGGCGCCCGCCGCCGTGAGCTTTTCGAGCTCCTCCGGAGCGATCCCGCCTTCCGGCCCCACCACGAGCACGAGGTCGCGGTCATCGGGAACGAGCGCGGAGAGCCGGGCGGGAGCGGTCGGGTCGAGCAGCAGCACCCGTTGCGTCGCCGCCCGGGCCGCGAGCTGCGCGGTCGACTCCGGCGCGGCCACCTCGGGCACCCAGGCCCGGTGCGCCTGCTTGGCCGCCTCGCGGACGATCGTCGCCCAGCGCTCGCGTCCCTTCACGGCCTTCGGTCCCTCCCAGCGGGACACGCTGCGCCCCGCCTGCCAGGGCACGACCTCGTCGACGCCGAGCTCGCACGCGGCCTGCACGGCGAGTTCGTCGCGGTCGCCCTTCGCCAGCGCCTGCACGAGCACGAGGCGCGGACTCGCGGGCTCGTGCTCGACGCGCTCGGCGATCCGGACGTCGACGCGCGACGGCGACACCTCTTCGGCGACGCCGGTCAGCCAGACGCCCCGGCCATCGCCGACCGTGACGGCCTCACCGACGCGGAGTCGCCGGACGACGGCCGCATGCTTCGCCTCGGCCCCGGTGAGCGCCACGAGACCGCCCACCGCGGCGTCGCCCGCGGATTCGACGAGGAAGTGCAGCGCCACGATCAGTGGGTGCGGAACCGGTCGCGGAGCTTGGAGAACAGGCCCTGCTGGAACTGCGCGAGCTGCGGGCCCGGCGCCTTGTTCTTCTTGGCGAAGTCCTCGATGAGCTTGCGCTGCGCGGAGTCGAGCTTGGTGGGGGTGACCACCTGCACGCCGACGCGGAGGTCGCCGCGCTGCGTGCCGCGCAGCGGCGTGATGCCCCGCCCCTTGACGGTCAGCACATCGCCGGACTGCACGCCCGCGCGGATCTCCAGGTCGACCTCCCCGTCGAGTCCCTCGATCGAGGTCTCGGTACCGAGGATGGCATCGGTCATGGACACCTCGAGCGTGGCGAGCAGGTCGTCGCCGTCACGGCTGAACGCGGGGTGCGGGTTGACCGTGACCTCCACGTAGAGGTCGCCGTTCGGGCCGCCCGCGCGGCCGACCTCGCCGGAGCCGGGGAGCTGCAGCCGCAGGCCGGTCTCGACGCCTGCCGGGATGTCGAGGGAGACCGTACGGCGGGAGCGGACGCGTCCCTGCCCGCCGCAGGTGCCGCAGGGGTACGGGATGGTCGTGCCGTAGCCCTCGCACGTGCCGCACGGCTGGGAGGTCACGACGTTGCCGAGGAGGCTCCGCACCTGACGCTGCACGTGACCGGTGCCACCGCAGATGTCGCAGGTGACCGGCGAGGTGCCCTCCTGGCAGCAGGAACCCTGACAGGTCTCGCAGAGCACGGCTGTGTCGACCTCGATGTCGCGGTGCGCACCGAAGACGACGTCGCCGAGATCGAGCGTGACCCGGACGAGCGCGTCCTGCCCGCGCTCACGCCTCGACCGCGGGCGGGCTCCGCGTCCGCCACCCTGCGACGCCCCGAAGAACGTCTCGAAGATGTCGCCGAAGCCGCCGAAGCCGCCGAAGTTGTTCGCGCCGTCGCCGCCGCCCATGTCGTAGCGGCGGCGTGACTCCTCGTCGCTCAGCACATCGTAGGCGTGCGTGACGAGCTTGAACTTCTCTGCGGCTTCCTCGCCCGGATTCACGTCCGGGTGGAGCTGCCGTGCCAGGCGCCGATACGCCTTCTTGATCTCATCGGTGGAAGCGTCCCGGGACACCCCGAGAACCTCGTAGTGGTCCGCCACAATCGCCCTTCTGCGTGTGTTTCCGTGGGGGCCGCCTCAGCGGCCGGCCTCGTCGTCGTCGAGCATCCGCGACAGGTAGCGGGCGACCGCCCGTGCCGCCGCGAGGTTGCTCGGATAGTCCATCCGGGTGGGCCCCATGACACCGACCCGCGCGGTCCCCGAGGGCGCCGCGTAGTTGCTGGCGACGATCGACGCCTCGCCGAGCCCGAAGGAGGCGTTCTCGGTGCCGATGCTCGCCGCGAGGCCGTGCTCGTCGGGCACCATCTCGCTCATCAGCCGCAGCAGCGTCACCTGTTCCTCGATGGCCTCGAGGAGGGGATGGATGCTGCCGCGGAAGTCCTGCTCGCGCCGCGCCAGCGTCGCCGCGCCCGCCATCACGAGCCGCTCCTGCCGGAAGCCGCCGAGTTCGTCGATCACGACTCCGGCGACTGCCCGGAGCACACGATCATGGGGCGTCTCCTCCGTGCCGACGAGTGCCTGAAGCCGGTCGGAAGCCGACGCGATCGCCTGCCCGGTGATGAGGGCGGACAGTCGCGCGCGAAGCACTGCGAGGTCCGCTTCGTCGATCGCGTCCGGCAGTGCGGTGATCCGCTGGGACACCCCGCCCGCGTCCGTCACGAGGACGATGAGGAGCCGGTTGGGGGCCAGCGTGACGAGCTCCACGTGGGTCACGTGCGCTCTCGCGAACGACGGATACTGCGCCAACGCGACCTGTCCGGTGAGTTGCGTGAGCACGCGCACCGTCCGGACCATCAGATCGTCGAGGTCGGCCGGATCGGCGAGGAACGACTCGATGGCGGAACGCTGCGCGGTGGAGAGAGGACGGAGCTGGGCGAGGTGGTTGACGAACACCCGGTAGCCCTTGTCCGTCGGCACGCGTCCGGATGACGTGTGCGGAGCCGTGATCAGCTCCTCGTCCTCCAGCTGCGCCATGTCGTTGCGGATGGTCGCTGCCGAGACGCCGAAGGAATGACGGTCGACGATGGAACGACTGCCCACGGGCTCGTGCGTCTCGACGTAGTCCTGCACGATCGCGCGGAGGACCTGCAGCCCTCGCTCTGTGACCATGGGTTCCCCTTCCCGCCGACCGGATGCTGGCACTCTGCCGCCCTGAGTGCCAATCCTACCTCCTGCGATCGGGAGATCTCCGAAGGCGGACAGCCCGGCGTCGCGGCTCAGTCCGTCAGCTCGCGCACGACGGCATCGGCGAGGAGACGGCCGCGGAGCGTGAGCTGGACGCGCCCGCGGATCGCCGCCGCCGCGTCGATCAGGCCGTCGGCGATGAGCCCCGCCACCCGCCCCCCGTTCTGCTCCGGGACGTCGGTCACCGCGATCCCCTCACGGATGCGACTGAGGAGGAGGATGCGCTCGAGCGTCTGCGCGTCCTGGTCCGGCCGCTCCCGCCCTGCCGCCGGCGACGAGGAAGCGGCCAGCCGCTGCGCGTAGGCAGCGGGATGCTTGACGTTCCACCACCGGAGGCCGGCGACGTGGCTGTGCGCCCCGGGGCCGAAGCCCCACCAGTCGCTCCCCCGCCAGTACGCGAGGTTGTGACGCGACCGCTCCCCCTCGCTGCGAGCCCAGTTGCTGACCTCGTACCACTCGAACCCGGCGGCGGCGAGGCGCTCGTCCGCCAGCTCGTACATGTCGGCCTGGAGGTCGTCGTCCGGGGTCGGCACCTCACCGCGGCGGATCTGACGAGCGAGCTTGGTGCCGTCCTCGATGATGAGGGCGTATGCGGAGATGTGATCGGACTCCAGGGCCAGCGCGGCGTCGAGCGAGGCCTCCCAGTCGGCGAGAGTCTCCCCCGGTGCACCGTAGATGAGGTCGACGCTGACCGCGAGTCCTGCCTCCTTCGCCGCGGCGACGGCGGTGCTGACGTTCTCGGGCCGGTGCGTCCGGTCGAGCGCGGCGAGGACGTGCGGGACGGCGGACTGCATGCCGATGGACAGCCTCGTAACGCCCGCCTCGGCGAGGATGTGCGCGACCTCCGGGGTCACGGTGTCGGGATTGGCCTCGACCGTGACCTCGGCGCCCGGTGCGAGTCCGAACGCCGCGGTGGCCGCTCCCAGCATGCGGGCGAGGTCTCCCGCGGGGAGCAGGGTGGGCGTGCCGCCGCCGAAGAACACCGTGTCCATCGGGCGCAGCGCTCCGGCCTCGTCCAGCACCGTACGCGCCAGGGCGATCTCGCCGATGAGGGTGGACGCGTAGTCCTCCTGCTTCGCCCCGCGCAGCTCGCCGGACGTATACGTGTTGAAGTCGCAGTAGCCGCAGCGCACCCGGCAGAACGGGATGTGCAGATAGGCGGAGAAGGGCGTCTCGGCGGAGATCGGAAGGTCTGCGGGGAGTCGTCCGTCCGCGGGCGCCGGATCCCCGAGCGGAAGTGGTCCCGCCATCACACCGGGGTCGCGTAGAGCGGAGAGATCGCGCGGAGGTAGCGCGCGAAGAGTTCGCGACGGCGGCGCTTCATCAGAGCGGGGACGAGACGGTAGAGCAGCGTGTTCGGGGCATCGAAGGCCCGCACCGTGAACCAGACCTCGTCGTTGTCCTCTCGCCAGTCCACGTCGAACGACTCCTCGCCGCTCACGACGGAGCCTCCGACCGTGCCCAGCACGAAGCCGATCCGCCGGGTCTCCTCGGTGACCGAGATCACGCGCAGCTCGGAATCGGCGCGCATGCCGCCGACGCGGCCTCGCAGGTGGAGCGTCATGCCCGCGCCCACGAAGGGCATCCCCTCCGCGTCGTACCGGGGCTCCACGTCGCGCTTGCTCGGCGCGATGGGATTGCCCTCGGCGTCGAAGCTCACGCCCGCATAGGCGGGACCGGGAGCAGGGCGGACGTCTTCCACGGACAGCCCGGCTGCACGCTGCGCCGTCCACGACAGCAGGGCTTCGCCGGCCGTCTGGAAACGCTCCTCGCCACTGCCGATCCGCCAGGATTCCTCCGCCGGGATGCTGCGCTCCGGCGGGTACTGCATCAGATCGGGGGCGTGGGTCGCACCCACGGCCGCATAGTCCACCGTGTCGTCTCGGAAAGTCCCGCGCCGCATGAGTTCCAGCCTACTTCGGGTTCCCTGAGCGAACACCCCCCGCGCCGCGCGCCGTCACATCCTCCGGGAAGCCCGGCCCCCCTGACCCCCTCCGACGCTGGGTCCCTGACCCTGTCGAAGGGTGGGTCCCTGAGCCTGTCGAAGCGTGGGTCCGAGAGCCTGTCGAAGGGTGGGTCCCAGAGCCGGTCGAAAAGTGGGTCCCAGAGCCTGTCGAAGGGTGGGTCCCTGAGCCTGTCGAAG
>NZ_SSDN01000093.1:0-447 GCF_004794355.1 Microbacterium sp. K36
GACCGCGAGTTGATGAGGGTGCCGCAAGGCGAGTTCATCCCGTTGCGGATCGGCGAGCCGACCACTGCCGTGCCGGACATCCAGATCGAAGTCCGCCGTGGCGCGACGACGATCAGTCTTCGCTGGCCGGGATCGGCCGCAGCGCAGTGCGCCCAGTGGCTGCAAGGGTGGTTGCGTTGATTCGGGTGGACGCGATCTGGTTGGCCGTGGAGCCGCTGGACATGCGCGCCGGTACCGAAACGATCCTCGCGCGGGTCGTCAAGGTGTTCGGCGCGGCACGCCCCCACCACGCCTACCTGTTTGCCAATAAGAGTTCGACGCGCATGAAGGTGCTGGTCTACGACGGCTTCGGCATCTGGCTGGCCGCGCGGCGCCTCAACAAGGGGCGCTTCATCTGGACGAACGGCGACCAGGCGATCGCCACGGCGCTCAATCCCGAGCAATTGC